>NZ_JBEQZJ010000032.1:0-46343 GCF_045223415.1 Hoskinsella mucinilytica
TAAAAAAACAGTGATGGTGTTACACCTAGTGTACAACTCATCACTGTTTTAATAATATTCATGTAACCACAATGGTTTTTTTACGATGGCAAATGCTTCTTTCGCTGTTTTCGCTTGGCTATGAAAGTATTTATGAAATAGTTCATAGTTATTGATACGAACCATCATAAAGCCTTGTTTCTTGGGAATCGCCAAAGGGAATATCTTTTCTAAATGCTCTTTTTCACTTACCTCTATGACGATTTCCTTATCTGGTTCACTGATTGCTCGAAGCATCCTCATAAGCGGTACACTTTCCAGATAAATTGCTTCCTTTACCTGAATCTCATCTTTTACGATTTTATAGATCAAATATCCACAAACACCTTGAATCGGATCTCGATACACGACCATACGTTTTTCTCTAAGCTCTAATTCTTCTAACAGACGTTCATAATACGTTACATCACGAAGATAATAGCCATCAAATTTAACGATAAAGCGACGATAGGCATGATATAACTGTTCAGCTGTTGCTTCCTTTTGTGTATGTAGACTACTAACTTTATTCAATTCTTCTGCTTTGATTGCATAATGTCTTCTTGCATAAATGGTTTCAAAGCCATATGGAGCATAAAGCTTTGGATTAAAGGCTTTGATAAAGGTAAAAAGATAATTGTGTCCTGTTTCATCCAATGCACTTTCCATTAGAACACGCATATGACCTCTTCTACGATAATCAGGTAAAGTACTGACACCAAGTAAATATGCAATCTTGACTTTTTTACCTGCAAATGCAATCACATGCTCATTGATTTGCATAGAACTGATGATTCGTTCATCTTGTTCTTGAATGAGACAGGTTCCTTGATCAAATAGTGATTTAAAATAAAATGTTAAATAACCTTGATTTTGATTAGGATAACTGGCTTTCCAAAGCTCATAAACCTGCGTCTTATCCTCTTTTTGCGCTTCTCTAATCATGAGCATCATCACTTTCGGTAGTTTCTGTATATTCTACGTCAATGATATCATCATCCATAGAGGAGCGATTGCTTGTATTGGTATAGCTACGAGAATCTTCATAATAGCCTTGTTCCTCATGTTCTCTATATTTATTGAATTTATGACGTGTATATAAAATATAAATGACTGCAGCCAATAAGAAAATTCCCACAAAGGTTAAAATGACCGGGGCAATTGCAATCAGTATCGCAATAATTCCAATGATAATAAGTAAGGTAATGATTGTTTCCATGATCCACCTGCTTTCTATTCCTCATTATACAGGAAACCTTATAAAATGTGAACAAAGAGAGTGATTTTCACTCTCTTTCATTAAAAAATTCTTTTTCCTGGACTCCCAATGCCATTGCAATGTTTTCCATGACCCGTAACGTGATATTTCGTTTTCCATGTTCGATTTCCGAAATATAATTTTGATGAAGGCCTGTTCGTTCAGCCAATTCTATCTGCGTAACACAACGTTCTTTTCTAAGGAATCTTAAATTTCTTCCAAAGCGGGCTTCAATACGCATTTCGTTTACTATAATGGTTCCTTTTTTCTGCTCTTGTTTCCTCAACTCCTTTTGCATAGCAGAGGAAGTCCCTATGTGATTTTTTTCCATAGAGCTCCCTTACCTTTCTATAGGTGTATTGTAACATAAAACAGAAAAATAAACAGTCTTTTTTTATACTTTTTTCTTCTTTTTTCGATACCAAAAAACAAGCAAAAAACTAACCCATATAACAAACAGAAAAAGAAAGAAAACTGGTGCGTTTTTCGCATGCTGTTTTTTCACTTCCTTTTTTTGAGGTTGTGCCATTACAGCAGTACTTTGTTGCGCTTGTTCCAGCTCTTTTTCATAAGTATACTCAGGATTTCGTATCTGAATATAAGCTTGTTGATCTTTTAATAACAGACTCTGTAGTAATTCATCATCTACAAACAAATATACCGGTAGCGGTTCACTGACTGCACTGGATGGATCAATTTCAACACGAATCTTGTCTGCTTTTGTTAATAAATCACATGTTTTATTCCAAGCTTCATCATCTTTCAGCTTGATATTAAACAAGGATATCTCAACATTTTCATTTTGAAGCTTTAATACAATTTCATTTTGTTTGCATGAAACAAGTTCACCATGATAGGTAGTAGCATGCAAAAAAGGAAAAAGCGCTAATAATACAAGGAGTTTTTTCATAAGATTCACCCTTCTTATTCTGCGCTTTTCTTTTCATTTTATACTTTGCCTCGATATTGCTGAGCAAGTTCTTTGATTTTTGCTAAACGATGTTTCATTCCGGATTTAGATATCGTTTCACCATACTCTTCTTCACAAAAGTCACATAGTTCTAATAGACTTGCTTCAGGTAACTCTTTTCTGGCATTCACAACATGTTGTAATTTCTCTGGCAATGATTCGATCCCTTGATAATTTTCGATCCATTGGATATCCTCTAATTGTTTTTTTCCTGCTGCCATACTTTTCATCTCATTGGCTAGTTCACAATTATCCAAACGTGTTAAAGAATTCATAAAATCTCGTTGTATTCTGCTATCTTCAAAAGTGAACAAGGCGTCGCTTGCCCCGATACAACGTAAAAAATCACCGATCTTATCGCTCGCCTTCAAATAAACAACTTCTTGATTTCTTCGTTTGATATATTTGGCAGGCATATCAAAGCGTAACATAAGCTTTTGAATAAACTTTGCCAAAGAAAGTTCATTGGTACTGATCTCTAAATGATAATTACTTTTATTTGGTGAATTTACACTTCCACCTGCTAAGAATGCACCTGCTAAATAAGCTCTTGCACAACATTCCTTACGAACCATTTTAGCACTTGGATGTTCTTGTAGTCCTTGATCGGTCAATAACTCTAAATCTCTTAGTATTTCCATAGCTTTGTTTTTGACACGAATAACATAAACATTGTTTTTCTTTAGCTTCATTTTTTTCAATACAGATAATTGTGTTTCTACTTGATAGGCTTCTTTTAGCATCTTCCAAACACGCTTTGCTGTATTCGCATTTTCACTTTGCACGGTAATTTGCATGCCTTCACTTGTGAAATTTATGGTAGCACACATTTGAATCAATGCCGTTAATTCTGCTTTCAAACAGCATGGGCGTAGCTCATTGGCCGCTATTTCTGCTTTTACTTCTGTTGTAAATGACATGTTCTCAATCCTTATCTATAAATTCCTGTATGACATCTCGTATCTTATTTGAATCATGACGAATCAAATCGTCTTCAAAGGACAAAACGTCCCGATATACAATTTGATACGGATGTTCTTCCATGATTACTTTCACCGGTTTACTTCCCATAGCATCATATTTTTCAAGCAATTTTTCACTTGCTTTGTTATTATGGGTAATTACGACATCGATTGCTTCCGGATAGCTATGCTTTAAAATCGCCTGTACATGATCTTCCAAAGAAAAATGATCTGTTTCTCCGGGTTGCGTCATGGCATTACAAAAATAAACTTTCTTCGCTTTATTGTTTTTTACTTCTTGTGCGATACCATTCACGATCAAATTCGGCATGATCGAGGTATATAAACTACCGATTCCATAAACGATCAGATCCGCTTCATGAATCGCCTGTAAAGCCTCTCGTGTCGGTTCTACTTTCTTTTCGTAAAATACATGGTCTATTCGATTATTAAATGCCGGTATATTGCTTTCACCACGAACGATGGTGCCCTCTTCCATCATCGCATATAGCGTGATGATATCCAAAGAAGAAGGTATGATTTCCCCCTTTACATTTAAAAACTTAGAAAAGGTACGAATCGCCTCCATAAAGCTTCCGGTTGTCTGTGTCAATGCAGTCAATATCAAATTACCAAGATTATGACCACCTACATCGCTATCCTCTCCGTCAAAACGAAAATTCATCAAACTTGTAAAAATCGTTTCTTCTTCAGCCATAGCACACATTACATTTCTGACATCTCCCATAGCGGGTATATGAAACTGGCGACGGATCCTTCCTGTACTCCCTCCATCATCAGCTACTGTAACGATTGCACTCAGATTGATATCTTGTATCTGTTTCAATCCTCGCATCATCACAGAAAGACCGGTCCCTCCTCCGATTACTACAACATTCTTCATTTTATTAGCCCACTTTCTTATCTCTGTGTGATTTATAACAATGATATTGATCTTTATAATGATCATAAAGCCAGTTTGTTACTGACACACTTCGATGATGGCCACCAGTACATCCTATTCCAATCGTTAGATGATTCTTTTTTTCATTCTTATATTGAACAAACATATAATCCAAAAAGATCTTTAATTGGCGAATAAATTCCTTTGTCTGATCAAAACTCATGACATATTCATATACAGGCGCATCATCACCGGTCTGATTTTTCAGCTCCTCTATATAATATGGGTTTGGAAGAAACCTGACATCAAAAATAAGGTCAGCATCCAAAGGAACACCGTGTTTATAACCAAATGATACAAATGAGATAGAAAATACCTCATGACTATTCAAAGACAATTTTTCCATTAAAACGGTTTTCAGCTCCTGTTGTGAAAGCTTTGTGGTATCAATATGCAAAACAGCACGTTCATTCAAAGCATCAAACATATCACGCTCTACTTCAATTGCTTCTTCCAAGGTATTGGCTTTCTTAAACAACATCATCGGATGGTGTCTTCTTGTAAACTTATAGCGTAACAACAACTTATCATTGCTTGCATCAAGAAATACAACACGCACATTGACATCGATATTTTCAAAATACTGTAAAAAGCGTGGATAATCTAATGCAGTGGTCGCAAGTGCAATATTGGTATATCTTGGATCCGGCTTAGAATTGATAATTTCTCCAAGCGAATCAATCAACTGAACCGGAAAGTTATCGATACAATGATATCCCATATCTTCTAAAATTCCCATTGCCGTTGTTTTTCCAGCACCAGACATTCCAGTTATCAGTACTACATTTTGTTCGTTCATAAGGATCACCTCACCTTAAGTTTACCACATGCTCGGCTTACGTGCTAGATATAATGCAATCTCTTGATAAAACTTTGTCCAATTCCTTATGAGCATGCTCATTGAATTCAAAAGAAAAAGTCAGATTGCTCTGACTAATCAAACTGAAGAATATAAATTTTATATATATCTTGATTCTTATGTAAAGCTTCCATTTGATAAACTGTTGCAGGAACACCATCGATCTCTATTTGTACAAATTGATGATGAGAAGTAGTGATACTAGCCAATTCCAAAGGTGTTTCATGCCCTCTAACTCGCTCATTTCTAGTAAGATGCAAAAGTCTAGCTGCAGCATGATTTCTATAAACGATTCTTTTATCCTTACAAATTAAAATCGGTGCATCCACATCATTTAATATCTCTTCTGGATCAACTTTTGTATTGGTGGCTAACATAGGGATATCATCGATCTTATGTTTCGCACAATCACGTTCCTTTACCATCAACTCATTAAACTCTGTAAAAGGAACCGGTTTGGAAAAGATATATCCCTGACCATAATCACATCCTAATTCCAGTAATAACAATTCTTGGCGTTTTGTTTCCACACCCTCAGCAACGATTTTTAAATGTAATTGTTTTGCTAAATTGATCACGAATTTCAAAAGGATCTGTTCTCGACTTTTTTCTTTGTTATTTAAAAACCGCATATCCAGTTTTAACACATCAATAGGTAACTCCGTTAACATATTCAATGAAGAATATCCTGCCCCGAAATCATCCATTTCAACGATGAATCCAAAATCTCTTAGATCATCAACTACTCGAATCACTTGTAGATTATCTTTTGTATAGGCAGATTCAGTAATTTCCAAATGAAGATAGGTTACAGGTATATCATATTGTTTCACCAAGTTTTTCAAAATAGACAATAAATCCGGATGATATACATCCATACGTGATACATTCACAGATATAGCAACCGGCTCTATGCCCTCATTCATCCAATGGCGAATATATTGACATGCGACTTCCCATACATACATATCCAATTCTGTAATAAATCCATTCTTTTCAAATAAAGGAATAAACATCGCCGGTGATAATAAACCTTCTTGTGGATGTTTCCACCTCACCAACGCTTCAGCCCCAATAATGTTTTGATCTCTTAGAACATATTTAGGTTGAAGATACACTTGAAATTCCCCATTTTTCAATGATTCTTTCATCGTACCTGTTAAAAACTGTTCTCTTAACATTTCTTTTCGAATAGAATCATCATAGTACGCATAGTATTTCCCATATTTTCCTTTGATGGAATTGATGGCTAGCTTTGCTCGATCAAACATAACATCAATGGATACATTCGTATCTTCTACTTGATAGATACCATAACGTACGATCACCTCTTGGTGAAATTGTTTTAATTCATAAGCAATATTACCAAAAAACTCATCCAAATCGGTATTTCTTTCCATAAAAATCCCAAAGTGATCTGCATTCAAACGGCCACAAAATGCTCCATCCTTTAAATTTTTACTAATTGCTCTGGCCATGATCTTTAACAACTGATCTCCCATTCTTGGTCCATATAAATCATTGATAATTTTAAACTTTTCGATATTGGCATAAATCATATCATATGACTTATTTTCAGTTAAAGATAAGACACGTTCACATTTATGATAAAAAAACTCTTTATTATAAATTTGTGTTAATTTATCTTTTTCAATCGAATTGACGAAAGCTGCATTTTCACGATAATTGATCAAATTAATAAGACGGTGTTGTATGATTGCCGGTTTATAGGGCTTTGTAAGAAAATCAGATGCCCCTTTTAATAACGCAGTAATTTCAGAATCATCACTATCCTGTGTTGTTGTTACAATAATCGGAAGCAAATAGAAACGAGAATCTTTTCGTACGATTTCCAAAAACTCATAACCATCCATAACCGGCATCACGATATCCAATAATACTGCCGAAATCGCTACATATTCCTGATTTAGATAATCCAAAGCTTCTTTCCCATTTTCTGCTTCTATAATTTGATAATCATCCTCCAAAATACTTGCAAGTATGCTTCGATTGATCTCATTGTCATCTACCACCAGTACTTTGCGTTTCATACCCTTTACTCCTGTCAGCATATCTTTTACCTATTTTCCTTTTTTACGTTATCGCATTACCTATAGTATATCTTAAAATCAAGGATAAGACAATAAGGTCATAAATGAAAATCGTCATAAAATCATCATACGTTTTAATTATCCATTTGGGTTTTATTGGTATTAATGTACAATTTTTCTTTGTTTTCTTATTTTATATAAAAAAAGGTCTTGAAAGATCACTCTGGTTTTCTTTATTATATCTGATAAACTATTTTGCTCATTCCAATATGTGCCTTCCATTCGATACGTGTCTTTCGTCATATATAAAGCTTATTCTATTCTCTCGATTTCAATGGTCCATAGAAATAGCTTGCTGTTGCCCCACCATCAATCAGAACATCTGTACCAGTGATAAACGCTCCTTTATCACTCATAAGCAATTCTGCTACATTTGCAATCTCATCCGCTGTACCCGGGCGCCCTGCCGGACATTTGGCAAACATATTTTGATAGAAATCTCCACGTGGACCATGAAATTCATCTATCGCAAGAGGTGTTACCACAATACCTGGCGAAATAGAATTGATACGAGCACCATGGTTTCCCCATTTCACAGCTTCAGCCATAACTCGTTTTTCATTACAACGCTTTGCCATTTGATAGGCATGAAGAGTATCTTTGATATTCTTAGGTTGAAGCATATCAAGTTTCAATAATTCCTCTGTGGGTGTTTCCGCAAGTAATGCATCTTGTTGCGCTGTCAATTGTTCCATACGATGTCCCGACTGACTGGAAATCGTAACACCTACACCATCTGAGGCAATTACTTTCCCTACTTCTTCCAATAATACAGCAGTCCCATAAAGGTCAACCTTTAGAATAGTTTCAATGGAAGCTTGACTTGGAGAAACACCGGCAACATTGATAAGCATGTGAATATCACCATATGTTTTCGCCTCTGTGATCATCGCAAGAATAGAATCACGATTTGATAAATCCATTTCTACGGCTGTTACATCAAAACCGGCATCCTTCATTATCTTTGCGACCATTGCCGCATTCTTCAAGCTTTTATCGCCTATGACGATTTTCATCCCATATCCCATTCTACGAGCAATTGCCATACCTATCTGACCTGCTCCGGTTAATATCATTACTTTTCTCATTTTTTATTTTCCTCACTTATCCTTTAACTACTTCATCTTTTCTGTTTAGATTACTTACATCTATCTTCATTAAAAACCAAAATTATCCATTATCCAGTTCTCTATTGTTTTATCACAGTCTTTCACACTACCTCCACGAATTGGTAGTCCTTTCTTTAAAATTGCAGATGGACAACTATTTTTGATATCCTCTTCACTATGTCCCATGCCACTTCCTTCATGTGTACAAAATGGCCTGATTGTTTTTCCTGCAATATCAATACTTTCAAGAAACGTACATACAGCCATTGGCATGGTCCCCCACCAATTGGGATAACCAAGATAAATAATATCGTATTTAGAAATATCGGGAAGTTCACCAATCAATGCAGGACGTGCAATCGCTTGTAGTTCTTGCTTTGCTTCCTTTGTGCATTCTTGATAATCCTTAGAATAAGGGTGAATCGGCTTAATTTCAAAAAGATCTCCATTGGTGATTACTGCAATTTTTTTTGCAACAAGCTCGGTATTCCCTGTTGAAAGATTCATAATTTTTCCATTCACATAGTTATTTCCCTTACGTGAAAAATACGCAACTAACGTTTTCATTTGTAATTCGCATCCTTTCCATATGTTCATTATCATTATAGAAATCATCAAGCTAAGGAGCAATTTCCATTTTGAATGGCTTTGATAAGTTATACTTATATGAAAAAAAGTCGAACATCTATAATTAATCATGTTCAACTCATTGTTATTTTTTCGTTATCTCAATAATTTTTGCAAGGTATTCGCAAATTCTTCGATATAATAGTTTGTATATTTTTTTAACCAGAATGCACATATTGTTCGTCTAAGTGGTTGATCTCCACGATAAAGAGGAATACGTTTGATATTAGGAATGACAGGAGGTAACATACCAACATTTTCAAGAGGGAGGAATCCTCGATTCCCTAGCACCATCAATCGACCTTCTTCTAGATTTTCCGCAAACAGAAAATTGCCACCAAATCCAAGTGTGTTTTGATAATATGCAGACTCTTCCTTTTGCTGTT
The DNA here is from genome assembly GCF_045223415.1 of Hoskinsella mucinilytica. Classification (NCBI taxonomy): domain Bacteria; kingdom Bacillati; phylum Bacillota; class Erysipelotrichia; order Erysipelotrichales; family Erysipelotrichaceae; genus Hoskinsella; species Hoskinsella mucinilytica. The sequence goes on from NZ_JBEQZJ010000032.1 coordinate 9,265, forward strand.
TCGGCGTTGTGATCAAGATACAAGGGGTTCGTTTAAGCTCATTCAGTGTCAAATGCTCTTTTCCACTTAAATGATTTTGAGTTGAGATTTCCACAAAGCTATCACATTCTAATAAAATCTTATTTTCATAATCATCAGAAAATGCCCTACGTTGATCACTGAGAATCATATCAACATCTTTAAAACGAAGCAAATGATAAAGCTCCTCATGTGTTCCTGCAACGATATCAATTGAAATTTCAGGATACAACTTTGAAAATTGAGCAAGTGCTACATGTAATACCTGTCCACTATAATTTTTCAAATAACCAATACGTAAACGACTTTCATCATTCTGTTGGATCCGTATTGTTTCATGTTTGATTTCTTCTACTTCATCAAGAAGAACTTTACTTTGTCGGTAAAAGTATTCCCCTGCAGGTGTAAGCGAAAAATGCCTATGTTCTCTATGAAGCAACATAACACCAAGCTCTTTTTCCAATGCTTGTATTTGTTGAGAAATAGCTGATTGAGATATATAGCACTGCTCAGCTGCTTCCGTAAAGCTATTGCAGTCTACTACAGCTACAAAATAGATCATCTGTTGTAATAGCACAAGTAATCCCTCCTCATCCTACTATAAGAATTTAATGTCGATATCTACTTGATGCCTTATGTGTCTGATAAAATCTTTCCTTATCTTCATACATTTTTTCATCAGCGAATAAGATAGTATCCTTTATAGACCAGCAAGTTTCGCTCCACTGCTCACCGATTGCAGCTTCACAGTCATTTTCATTTAGATCTTCTTTTAATTTCTTTATCGTGTTTTGTAATCCTACGTTATCTATACTTAAACAAATAACAACAAACTCATCTCCGCCTACACGATAGAAATTTCCATCTTTTATGCTATTTCGAATGATTTGAGCACACTTTATCAATAAGGCATCTCCTGCATCATGCCCATAATGATCATTAACTTCTTTCAAACCATTCAAATCTATGAATATGACTCCAACTGGATCATCCTTATGAGCAAATTCATCGATATCTTGAATATAACGATTCCGATTATAAAAACCTGTAAGAGTATCTATATAGCTTAACTCATAAAGCGCTTTTTCATCCTCATTTCTACGAATTGCTAACATAATAAAGTAACTGAGCGTACGTAAAAATTTCTTGGCATTCGCAAATTCTTCAAGTTTTAAATCATCTAATCCTATCATACCACCAAAATTTTCATACTGTTCAAACGGTGTTAATATCAATCGATTAATTTTTTGACTTGTAAGTAATTCATATTCTGCTTGCCTATCACCTTTTAACTCTTCTACATCTTTTATGACAATATTTAATTGTTCATCATATAATTGAAACCACCATTTATAATCTTTTCTTGGTAGATGTTGTAGATTCTCAATTTGAGGAACAACACCTTTATTACACCATTCAGCTATATTTGACATCTCATCATTTTCCATATAGAAAACATAAGCACGTTCGGCTTCAAATAATTCGCCTATTAATTTCAATATATGATTCATTGCGTCAACCGTTTGATGATTCTGATATAATTCACGAATACATTGCACTAGAATATTATCTCTTTTGATACGGTTTTCTAATTCATTTTTCTTTACTAAATTTTCTGTGATATCAAAAGCAATTTCCATTCGTACGATACGTTTTTCCCAATCAACCAAACGATCTTTTAATAAGTAGTGCCTATTTACAACTGTATTTGTATGTTCCCATGTATAAGTTTCATCAAATGATAATTTTGCGTTAGAACAAAACTCACATGGTTTATCAAGACCATGAATCATTTTATAACATTTCTGCCCTTTATAATGATCAATATGAAACAACTTCTTACCAGCATCATTGATAAACAGTAGCTCATAAGTATTCACATCAGCGATATACATCAATTCGGTCATTTCATTGATAGGCACAAGTAATTGTTGAGTTTGTTTTGCTAATTCTTCGCTTCTTTTTCTATTACTTTCTTCAATTTCAACTATCTTTTTCTTCCGTTTTTGCTGACTATAAATAAATATCGATGATAACACCACTACAAATATAAATGCCAAAACAACAACGATCATAAGTTCTCTTGAATGTTTAACAGCATTCTCTGTATATATCTCTGCAATGTGTACTGCTTCGTTTGCGAGTACGAAATATTGTTCACTTAATTCATATAAACGATCACTATTTCCACCATTGCGAAACTTTGTGATTTCATCTTTTAATCCTTGCCAATCAATCTCCATTTCTTTTAAAATCGATTGATATTCATCTTGCTTGATAGGAATGATATTTTTATCTTTATCTCCATGAATCAACCCCGATAAAATATCATCTAAATCCGTTATTAATGTATCATCAGAATCATACATCAACTCCTGCTTTATCAATCGCTGAGTTCCTCCTCGTATGATCCCGGTATAATTGATGACTCGAGCATTACCCTGGAGGTCAGCATTAGAGTTCATAAATAAAACACCTATAAAAATCATCGCTGAACTTAAGAGTATCGCTATGAAACAGACCATTTTATTCATTGAAATTATTTTTTTCATCATGATCCCCCTGACTGTTTGATCTTATATTTATCATTTTATCATATTATGCATTTATTGTAATTGTTTTTGATTTTAATACTTGATTTTATAGAATGATTCCATCAAATAGAGAAAAACATCTTAAGTTTTACTCATAACCTATCTTATTTATTTCGTATTTTCCTTTCAATCTTCACAGAAATTATCATAATCTTTATTCTGGTTATTAACGAGATGATTGACTATTTGAGAATTTCATTGATTAAATAAACAAAAAAAGTGTTATTTATAATCATAGAAAACTTGAAACCTCATATTTTCTTTATTTTACTATTGATTGATGTATAACCTAAATAAAAGTAATACATGACTTTAATATCTTATACTCTAGTATCCATTTTATGTTATTGTATATTCAAATTCTTTTTTTGTATTTGAATCACATAAAAGAAACTGCCTTTTCAGACAGCATATCGACATTATTATAAGTTTTCGTATCTTTCTTAACACATTACTGATCCAAATATCATATGTGAATCATCTAGCATTAAAATTATATTCTAATTTATTTGTATGAAAGATATACTTCTACTCAAACATATTATGAATGACGTTGCATGGGTTACCTACTGATATAGTATTAGCTGGAATATCTTTTGTTACTACACTTCCTGCACCAATAACGGCATGGTCTCCTATCGTGATTCCCGCCAATATAACAACACTACCACCGATCCAGACATCATTTCCTATTTGTACTGGCTTTCCATACTCTTTATTCTCTCTTCTTTCTACATAGTTTAATGAATGACAAGCTGTATATATTTGTGTATTAGGACCAATTAAGGTATGGTCTCCTATGATAATAGGACATACATCAAGAAAGACGCAGTTAAAATTTATCATTACATCTTTTCCAAGATGAATATTGTATCCATAATCACAATAAAATGGTGGTTTGATCCAAAAATTCCCTGATGTATTCATAAGCTTTTTTATTAGTCCGTTTCGCATATTTATCTCATGAAATGTCTTACTATTATATTTAGCAAGGATTCTGCTTGCTTTATCTCGATCTAAAACCAGTTGAGGAGACACAGGATTATATTCAAGACCTTTTATCATTTTCTCTTTCTCTGTCATAAATCAACCTTCCTTTTAGCATTTGAGATGAAAAATACCAAAACATATTTCATCATCAGAAAACAAGATGATAAACAATTGGTACTAAAAAGACCATAATGATTCCCACTAGAACTACGACAATAACTTTTTTAAAATCTTTTTTTTTGCTGTTTTGTCATACTTTGATAGCTTTCCATAAATATCTCCTCTATTCATTTTAAATTCTGACCATATTCTGTTTCTTCTTGTGTTACTTTCTTAAACACATTATAACATGTCTTTCACAATGAAATAAAGAAAATCATCCATATTTAAAACTGTATCATATCTTACAATAAGTTTAATTTGCGGATGCTATAATACAAAAAGGGATCATAACTATTTGTTGATTTATCCCACGATAAAAAAAGAAGGAGAAAAAGAATGAAAAAGATGAAGAAAATATCAATCATGTTTATCGCTATGATGATGTTTGTTACGATGTCTATACAGAAAACATATGCATCTGATGTTACTTTTGAAATGGATGGTCTTACTTACAAGATCATTGATGAAATGAATGTGAGTGTCGTAGACGCTGATAAAACAAAAACTTCCTACGATATACCTCAAACAATTGTATATCATGATGTATCGTATACCGTTGTAAGTTTAGGAAATCGCTTGTTTTATGAAGATGAAAAAACGCCTGCTGCTTTAACTTCGATTACCCTTCCTGAGACGATTACAACGATTGATTCAGGAGCATTTCAAAACTGCCAAAAGTTAACTTCCATTAGAATTCCAAATAAAGTAAAAGTAATTGAAAGCAAAACATTTCAAGACTGTATCCGTTTAAATGATGTACAACTTCCCAATCAATTAACAAGTATCAAGGAAAACGCTTTTCAACATTGTGTTAGTTTGGATTCCTTAGATATTCCGGAAAGCGTTAAACAAATCGCAAATAACGTTTTTATTGACTGTACAGGTCTTAAATCTATTGTGATTCCAAAAAATGTTGAGTATTTAGGTGCTTCAGCATTCTGGTACTGTGATAATTTGGAATCGATAACACTGCCAAATAAGATTACAAAGATTGAAAATAATGTAGTTAAATATACTTCAAGTCTTTCAAAGATCATGGTGATAACTGATACAAAAGATGAAGTAGTGAATCCTCAACTTATAGCAGCACTAGACAACAAAACAAAAAAGCCTCAAATCTATCGTGGTGTAACAAGTATTGAAGCAAAACAAACTACAATTGATGCAAAACGTAATCAAACATTAGACCTAGATTCTTACTTTGATAAAACATTAGAAGTGTATGATGAAAATCTTCAATTATCATCAACAATGAGCATCCCTTTAGAATATCAAAATGTTGAATATCAATTGATAGGGCCTCATTCAGATAAAACACAGATATCCGGAAATCAAATAAACATAGGCGATGATGAAGCAACTTTCATTCAAATTCAAGCAAATTTAAATAGTCATAGTGACATTTTAACAGTGAATGTTCCTACTATTAAAATAACCGGTATTGAGCTTATCGAAAAGCCGAAAAAAACATCTTATATAGAAGGTGAACACTTTAATCCTGATGGGTTAATAGTAAAGATTCATTACAATGATGGAAGTTATCAGATCATTGCTTATGATCAAGATACAAAAACAGACTTTTCTTTCTCTCAACAGATGCCTTTAAAACCGACAGATAATAAAATCATGATCAAATATGCGGGATATTCAATTGAATTAGATATTGAGGTTCAAACAAAAGACATCATTCATGTTGATACTGAAGAAGATAAAGAAACAAATCAAGCAGATTCAGAAAATAAACCGCAAAAAGAACCTGTTAATACAGATACAATAAACAAAACTTTAGAAACCGGTGATCGAACCATGATCTTTGAATTTACACTTCTTATGATCGTCAGTGGAGCAATCATATTGATTATAATGAAAAAACGAAGAATGGAAAATTAAGAAGAATGCGTTTCTTCTTTTTTTTTCTGAGTCTATCTTACTGTATTCGAATGTTCAACTAACGTATTGGGATATAAATATCCATTTCAGATTCAGGATGATGATATCCTAAAAATCGTTCATCTTGAAGTTCAAATGTTTCTCTTGTATCTATTTCTTCTTTTGTTGTAAGAAGCCACGTACCCCATATGTAGTCAATAGTTTGATTGAGCGTTTCTAAACTTCCATGGTGAGTAAATACTGCATATTTTCCTCCTTGTATCACTTTTTGTACAAAAGGAGCAACGACATCTTGAAAAGAATGGACTTCAATACCAATCACTTCATAACATTTCATATCTTCATTTGCTAAAAAATGAATATCTTCCTGATAAGGCTCATATACGCCAATCTTACGTTGATGAGAAGATAAATCAGGATATTGATTCAGAACCATTGAAAACTCTTCCCATAATTCTCTGATACTTTCTGGTTTTAATTCTGTTTCTTTTCGTAAGCCCATCACTTTGATTTCCGGTATTTCTATTATGCTGGGGTGTACAGTTACATGATTGAATAAATGATTCATAACATTATGATTTAAACATTCTTTACTAGAAACAAATGTATGAACACGATTTTTACGATAGTTTATAGGACTTATCTTATATGCCATTTTAAAAGCACGACTAAATGCTTCAGCAGATTCAAAATTATGTTTCATTGCGATATCAATGATTTTATCATCTGAATAAAGAAGTTGAAAAGCAGCATTTGCTAATCGACGCTTTTTAATATAATTTCCAACACTTTCACCTAAAATGGCATTGAATTGTCTATTCAAATGAAAGTAGGAATAACCTGCATAATGTGCTACATCCTCTACCTTTATATCTTCTTGTAAATGGCTTTCTATATAAAGAATAGCCTGTTCTAATGCTTTTTGATAATTCATTCTTCTTGGTTTCCTCTCTATCGTATCTGCCAATCTAATAAACCCTTCTCTACATCATCAAACATTATTTGAATATCGTAAACATCGGATAGGATTGGTTGAGAAATATCATATAGTTTCCATGTATTTTCTATTCTTCCTCCCCAACAGATTTCTATAGTTCCATCAGCAGGAGATAGGATCATACTTTTTGTTGTACCAAAGCTTTGTGCATAATTATGAAAGCAAAGACCTTGTGGATATTTTGATAATAACATCGTTTTTATTTCGGATCTTGTTATTGTTTGCTTATCTTTTAATTCATGCTCGATATACTGATATCGCCCTATACTGTGAGAAAATGCTTGTTTTTCCAAATGAAGAAATTCCAGTAATACGGTATGATTGGTAGCATGTAACATTTTTTCTTTATTATGTGAATCAATTTGACGATAAGCAATACGACCATTCATGGTTTGTACAAGTGCTGCATGATCTGTTTTATCTAATAAAATCATATTCATATTAAATACGATCGGCATTTCTTTTAAATAAGATAACGCTTCTTTTACAGTTTTACAATTTTCTAAAAGTGCACGAACAACAACCCAATATTGCAATCCTAAGAATTGTGGCTTTTGCATATGAGGTAAATTAACGACCGGTAATCCACAGGAACTTATCGTCACAGCAAGTCCGTGTTCATTAAAACCATCATCACGTCCAAATTGTAACATAGAAGTACCTATATGTGTATATTTCCCTTTTACTTCCGTTCTCATTAGAGAAAAATCTTCAAGTTCATTTGAGAATTCATAATTACGAGCTAATATCGGCTTATTTTCATCTGTCTTACCAGAAAGAAGAGCGATATGGCTACAACATGGTTTATAACTGATCATTTGATAGAAAAATAAAGATTCTAAATTCATTTGTAATGCTTCAGCAAATCCTTGTATTTCTTGTGTAAGCCCAGGACACCAACGATCAAGTAATACATTGATTTCTTTAATTTGTTCTTTATCAACAGTTGTTTTAACGATATATTTGGCTTTTAAGCGCTCATCATTCGCAACCATCTTTCCTAACAGATATCCGATTTCATAGTTGCTTCCACTTAAATTTAATACCCGAATCTGCTGTGTTAACATGATAAACCCTCCTAATCTTATATCCTTATCAAGGATATCTTAACATTCCTTAGAAAGATCTTCATGATATTTTCTGCTTTTCTATAGAATAAGACGTTGGTTGTTCGTATCTTATAAAGCATTTTTCAGACATTTAGTTTCCTCAATTTGCTTGATCCTTACTTTGACCATGTATTCCATAAAAGGTAGATCTTCCATCTGTGGATTATCAAATCTAAAGGTACAATTGCATACTGCATGAAATAATCTACCAAAGATCAGTTTAGACTTACCACCTTCACAAGCACCACAATAACAGCATTCATCTACCTTTTTCCACCCCACTTGTTTCAGTGAATTGTTGACTGATTGATCCTTTAGATACATTGAACGGATATGCTCTGACCATACCGTCCAACGATTATGAGGTTCTTGTGGATCTTGAATAGCAATAAAACAAACACACTCCTGATTATATTTCATTATAAAGTATATTTTATCTTTCCAATATCCTTCATCTCTTATAAATTCTAAGTTATTTTCTCGTAGAAATTTCACAAACTCAATTGCGATCAGTTGATCCTTACCATCCAATTCTTCACTTATGAGTTCTTCCATGGTTTTTTGCATTTTATGATCCTCCATAAACTTGAGATTTTCTAATGACTACTGGTATCCAATGACTTTAACCATCTATTTAATCATTTTAACATCCTTTTCTATTCACATCAATTTGTAGGATCTATTTCATAAGAAAAAAAGCAGATGAGGTCCGTTCATTTGCTTCTTTATTACTAAACTTTATAAAGGAATAAACGACAAGCAACAAGCTCGATGAGAAATGTCACTGTAAAGCCAATGGTGATATCGCTTAAAAAATGAGCCCCCATAAAGATACGAGAGATACCAATACCAAAAGCGAATATGACACCTATCCAAAACAGCATAGTTTCTTTTCCTCTTCCTTTTTCATTTAACATCGGTAATACACTGATCAATAGCATACAAGTAGCACATCCAGTATGATCTCAAGGAAAAGATTTGAATTCTTCTGATGTTATTCCCATTGCCATTAATGTTCCGCCAATGGACATCACAATGGTTGCTGGATATTGTCCATAGGCTGCACATAATTGACCCAATAAAAATTCACCATGATATACAGTACTGGATAATTGAAAATCGAAACAAGAACCAAACAATAAACAAATACATAAGATCCCCAATACAATGAATACATTGCGCTTCGTAAAACCTGTTTTCTTTATCATAACTCACCTTTTTTTAAGCTCTTTTTGCAAGGTATAATGATAGAAAGCACCAATCAAATTAGAATCATTAAAATGAGCACAGACATCTACTTGTGCATGTGGTATTGAAAAAGGAATATCAAATATCTGCCCTGTTTCACTGTCAATATTTCCCGGCATACCATCCATTAACGCATACTTAATCATGGTTCCACCTACATCAATGACTAATTTATGTTTCATATTCATCTCCTATTTACTGTGTTCTAAAATGAAGTTTCCCATTTCTTGAATACAATCTTCACATTGTGGATACACTCCGGTATTGTCAAAGAAGGCATGTCCAAAACCTTTATATAATACAACTTTTGTTTCTACGCCTGCTTTATGCATTTTTGCTGCATATCCTAAAGTTTCGATTTTTAAGAAATCATGTTCTCCTACAGTGAGAAAGGTAGAGGGATTCTTTGATGGATCAAACGAATATGGATTTAGATATACATTTTGTACATCCTTTGTTTTCAAGATATCTTCTAAACCATTACTCATATCAGCGAACATCCCAATCATCTTTTTCAATCCCTTACGTTGTTTGCTTGTTGTTTCGAATTGATCCATACTTGGATGATAGTAGGCATCTTCCACTCTTGCCATATTCAAAGTCGGATATAACAGCAATTGCCCTTTTACCATATGCGATCCATCTTCGATATCACGAGTCGTGCAATATTGGGTTAAATTTCCACCGGCACTATCTCCACCAACAAAGATATTTGTTGCATCTCCATGAAGTTCTTGGGCATGTTCATATACCCATTTTAATACTGTATAACAATCTTGATGTCCAATAGGATAAGGATGTTCCGGTGCCAACCGATAATCAACTGATACCGCACATATATTTGTATTCGCAACTAATAATTTCACTGATTCTTCTACAACATCCGGGGAGCCTCCAAAGAAACCACCGCCATGAATATAATATAGAATTGGTGCATTTTCTTGATTGTCTTCTTTATGATAAATACGTATTGGAATATCGTAACCATCCTGTGCACTTACTGTTTTATGTTCAATGATGATCGTTTCTTCTACTGTTGGAATACTTTTGATACCATTAAACATTTCTCTTAATTTTCCGATTCCTTTTTCTGATACATCCATTTTCATCATCCCAGATGGAACAAGTGCCATCATCTTTAACTGTTTTTTCATATCTTGATAAAGACGAGGATCCATAGCCCCAGGTTCATCACAATCGGGAAGATTTTTCACTAGCACATCACATCCCATATACTTTATTTTTGTTTCTTTTTCTTTTAACGCCTGTAATAAAGATACATCATACTTTCTTGTCATATTATTTCCTCCGTGTTAAATTAAGCGCTTACAACACTTATTAAAAAAAATACATGTAAGCTATTTCTTACATGTATCATTTTAGCATGATCATATTTGACAATGTTGTCATTCCTTAATCGATAAAATGTCATTTTTTGATATCGTTCTCATTCTTCCTTCACAGAAGAAATATGTTTCCGATATTGAAGCGGTGTCATCTCATAGGCTTCTTTAAACTGCGTAATAAATGATTTTACATTCGAAAATCCATGGGTCAATGCAATTTGTTGAATCGTATGATCACTCTTCACTACATCAGGATAGGCTTTATAAATACGATAATTGTTTAGATAAGTTTTGAAGTGAACATGAAAATCTTTATAGAATGTTCTACTGAAATGTTCCATGCTCATATGAAATTGTTTTGACATCGTTTCCAAGGATAGATCTTCATGATAGTGTTCTTCAATATAATCCAAAACATGGCGCTGACGAGTATGAATATGCTTATATCTATTACGCATTTCTATATCATCCACAACATCATATGTCACTAGGATATATACAATTTCATACAATAAAGCATTGATTTTTAAATAATCATTCGGTTGAGGATGTAAAGTACGCTGTTTTAATTCTTCATAAATTTCCAATAGACGTTGTTTGGATTTTTCACTTTTATGTATATCAAAACAAACATTTTCTATATCGGGATATATCTTCTTAAGAAAATCATAGGAAAGGATGACCATCATCACCCTACTATCTTCTATATTTTCCGCATGCATTTCGTGGACAAAGCCACTATTGATCAGCATGAATTCACCCGTCTGTATCCTTTGTTCTTCTTCATTGATCAATAAGGAAATACTTCCATTTTCCACTAATGATAATTCAATGCTACGATGCCAATGCCCAGGAATATATGGAGATCGTAAAAGATAATCAGTAGATTTCATCGTTTCTTTTGAGAAATAATAAATCAAAGCCGGTACTTGCGCATCGATGTTTACTTTTTCATATCTATGTTCCATTCAAAGCATCCCTTTCCTGTAGGTTCATTATACAACAATTTCTTATCTTAATGTTATACGCAATTTTTGAACTGCTTTTCTAATAAGAAGATGCTCTGTTCACAATCCAAAGAAAACCCGGTACGCAATAGGTTTTGTCGAATCGCAAAATTATGAATATCGATATCTCCGATCAACTTATGAATATTATGGCGCCATGCCATATCTATTGCTTTATTTAGCAGAACTGTGCTGTATTGTCTTCCTTGAACATTAGGATGGACACCGATGAATCCAATCCCACCAATATCATCTAACAATCTGGTCACACTAATGAAACCTATTGCTTCTTTTTCAATCAACAACACCTGAAATAATGCTTCACTTTCTTCATCCTCTAACAATTCATTTGCCAGTTGTTGTACTGTAGGGTACAACCCCAGCAATTGTTGCTCTCTTTGTATGCTGACATCCAGTGTTGTTGCATTTGCAGCCACCATCAGTTCCAATAAAGCCTTATGAGAAAGCTGCTTAGCCGGTATAAAACAATAGGATGTTTGCGCTATTTCTCTTGTTTTCACCGTATAGCTCTCTCGTTTGAATTCTAATGGAAACCATTGCTTCAATGCGTGATAAACAAGGGCATGATGATGCTTATCAGAATACAGATCGATTCTCCATTCTTTGCTACGATCCAGATGATCTACGATATCCTTTACAAAATCATCTGCTTCCTTTTGCGATATTTCTTCTAGTGTGAGATAAGCGATATAAGCTCTTTTTGTGTCAATTACAGCTCTTGCTACCACCTTTTCATCACAAATCATTACATAGCACTGTTTCAACGACAGTGTCTGATTTTGCAGTTCTCTTTGTAGCGAACGATTTTGTTCCTCACTACTGGCAACCATAGAGCACATAGAGCCTGCATACTTCTCTTTACAAATTTCTGTTTTCATGTTGTTATGTCCTTCCCTTATTTTGTAAACCTGTCTTATTGGGAAAGAAAAAAGCATCCAAGGGGATGCCCAGAATGCACAATTAATAAACACGGCAGTCTGTATCTTTCCTCAGTAACTGAATTTGAATTGTTTTCATACAGACCACCTGCCTTTCTGATCCTATAGGATACCCTTTGGGTATGTCATAAATATACCATATAAGTCTTAGATTTTAAAGTTATTTTTGAATATGCACTATTCATTTTTATTAGATTCATAATTAGTACTAGATGATAGATGATTGGATAGATCAAATATGATACATCAGCTGTTTTCCTTAAAAAAATCCAACATCAAGTGCTGGAATTTTCCTATATATATGGTTTCCTTAATGATTCTATCTTTTAGGCAAGAAAGACAATTCTTATTCGTTACCTTTATTATGCTTATGATGAGAATGGTGGGCTTCATCTGATTTCCAAGCATAAATTAATTTATGTAAGATATCTAATAGTTGTTCCTTTTCTGCTTCGCTTAAACATGTAAACATCTCTTTTGTTTCTTTATGTCGTTCTTCCTGATAAAATTGTACCGCTTTCTTTCCTGCTTCGCTGATCCTAACATCCATGTTACGCTTATCATGTTCATTTGGTTTACGCTCTATTAACGCATCTTGTTCGATCTTACCTAAAATCTCGCTCAAAGAACCGGATTTTATATCTAATTCTTCTTGTAGTTCTTTCTGTGTCATTACATCATGATGGGATAAAATAGATAAGATACGTTTCTGACTTCCCTTTCCTCCAGATTGATGCCACAATATATGACCACAACGGCGCATCAACATGCGTAATTGCTCATCTTGATCCATATCTTCATGATGATGTCTACCATGATGCTTCTGTTTTCGTTTATCTAATCTTTCATCCTTTTGTTCTTCGTTTCCACTAAAATAGCGTCTTCCTTTTCCACATTGCAACGCATCACTAGGACAGTGATTTTCATAACACTGACATATTTTTTGATTTTCTTCCATAAAATCTCCTTCCTTATTATCAAGGTACCTTACAAATATAGATTACACCATTTCTATCAATATGTCAAGGTACCTTACTATTTTTTTTGAAAAAGAATAAGGGATGGTCTTATGCAAAAGATATGTGGGAAAATCTATACAAGAATATGTTTATGCTATCAAAAAAGGTATCAAAAAACCCTGTAAAACAAGGTATCAAAACTAAAGATATACTTTATTCTAATATTGTTTTACAGAGCATCGTTCCTTTTGCGTACATAAATCATCCTCGTACAATTTAAGGTCTGTGATTATCTATACAAATACAATCTAAAGTTTAAAATAATTCATGCAATCCTTATTTTAAAAGTACAGATTCTAAATCTTGTAACATGATATCTAAAGCTGTGATACCACCTTCTCCTGTATACCATACAGCAGGGTGTGCTAAATATACAATATGGTTCTCTTTATATGCATTTGTTTTCATCGTTAATTCATTTTCAACAATTTCCTTTGCCAATTGTGCACCATCTGTTCCTATTGCCGCATCACGATCCATTACAAAGATATAATTAGGATTTAATTTCACAAGCAATTCAAAGGATGTTTCATTTCCATGTGTTGCAGTTGTACTATCAGATGCACTGGCACCGATATTATCAAAACCAATTTCCCTTCCGATTATTGAGCATCGTCCATCGTTTCCTAATAAATTGAAACTGCCGCTTGTAGCCATACCAACTACCGCAGTATTTCCTTTCGCAAGCTCCTGAAGCTTTGTAATACGTGCAGAATACCCTTCTAATTTTGATGTAACTTCATTTTCTTTACCAAAAATAGAGGCAATCGTCGTTGCATTTTTTTCAACACTTTTTACAACGCCGGCTTTTGTATCTGTCTCTAAATAGACAACGGGAGCAATTTTGGATAATGCCTCATAAGAAGAACTTAAACGTCCGCCAATAAAAATGATATCTGGCTCACATTTCATTACAGCTTCTAGATCTGCTGTTTTGATCGTTCCTAGATTTTCAATATTTTTATCTGTAACATAGGATTGTAAATACTCCAATGAAGTAGAAGCAGTACCAACAACACGATCTTTCAAGCCTAGATTATCAAGATTATCTAATACGGCCATATCCAAAACAGCAACTCTTTGTGGATCATAAGGTACTTCTAATTCGATTTCCTGTTTATCTGCGTTCAAAGATGTAATCGTGATCGTCTCTTTTTCTGTACTTTCTGATGAAGTCGTACATGCAGATAATGTAACTGCCATAAGTAATGCTAGTGTAAATGATACTAATTTTTTCATATGTGTTCTCCTCTCAATGAATTAGTAATAAATAGATAATGGTTTGCCTTGGATTTCCATAATTTCGAAATCTACACAATAAATACTAGATAAATTTTCTTTTGTCATCACCTCTTTCACCGGCCCAAAACTTGCGACCTTTCCATCTACCAATGCACAGATATAATCTGAGTAAAAAGCAGCATAATTAATTTCATGCAATACAAGAATGATCGTTTTACCAAGTTCATCACACAAGCGACGAACAATTTTCATAAGATTGGTTGCATGATAGATATCAAGATTGTTTGTAGGTTCATCCAATAAGATATAATCCGTATCTTGTGCAATGACCATAGCGATATACGCACGTTGCCGTTGTCCACCTGAAAGTTCGTCAATGAATTGATCTTGTATGTCCTCTAACTCCATATATTGAAGGGCTTTGGTAATCATACGTTCGTCTTCTTCATTAAGATGACTTCCGGAATATGGGAAGCGTCCAAAGGCTACGAGTTCACGTATGGTAAGTTTCATTTGCATTTGATTGCTTTGTGTCAAGATCGCAAGTCGTTTTGATAATTCTTTGCTTTTCCATTTTGTTATATCTTTGCCATTGAAGTCTACGATTCCATCATCACGAGCAATCAGACGGGAAATCATGTTCAAAATAGTTGATTTACCGGCACCATTGGGACCAATCATAGAAGTAACCGCATGTTTGGGAATCTCTAAATCGATACCTTTGACAATAGATTTTCCATCATATGTTTTCGTCAATTTTTTAATTTGCATTTTAAACCCTCCTGTTGGTTAATAATAAGTAAAGGAAGTAAATACCTCCTGCAATGGTAATGAATACACTAATAGGTATCGCATAAGAGAATACATGTTCCACTACCGCCTGACCGCCTAAAAGTACAATCATTCCAAACAATGTCGTACCAAGTATCAAATCTTTGTGACGATAGGTTTTCAATAACTGTCGTGCAAGGTTGGCAATGATCAGTCCAAGAAAAGAAATAGGTCCTACCATAGCTGTCGCAACTGCAATACACAAGGTAACTCCAAGTAATAATTTACGAATACAGCGATCATAATCGACCCCTAGATTAATGGCTTGATTTTTTCCTAGTGCAATGACATCCAAAAGAGCCAATTCTTTACGTAGGGCAATGATCAAGCCCCCAAGTAATAGGATTGAAAATACAATGATTTCTGTATTGATATTTTCAAAACTGGCTACTAAAGTTGCAAGAAGTGCATCGTACTCATTAGGATCCATGATACGAGTCATCGTTGTTTGCATACTTGTAAAGAAAGAAGATAATACCGTTCCAATTAATAAAACATAGAGAACATTGTACTTCGTCTTTTTAAACAAATAACTATAAGTAAGCGTTGCAATACTTCCCATAAGTACGATATCCATAAAGAATGCCACATTCGCATTGCGAGCAAACATACTACTAGAACCGGCGATAAAAACAACTGCCGTATGTGTTAACGTATATAATGAATTCATCCCCAAAAGACAAGGAGTAACGATGCGGTTGTTAATAATCGTTTGGAAGATGATGGATGCACCGCCAATCGAAAACGCCGCTATCAGAATAACGATCAGTTTAGGAAAACGAATCTCCATTGCATAAGTAAATAACCTCATATTATGAAAGCTTACTTCCCAAAAGAGATAAAGTAAGATAGCTAGAATAACCAGAATTCCCAAAGTAATCAGATGTTTAGATGTATTCCACTTCTTTACGATTTGCATGTAGGAACCTCTCCCTTCCATCGAATCGCCTTACGTCCATTGCGTAGACGGTAAAATAACAATGCCACAAATAAGATACTACCGATAATCCCCACTATCAATTCAATAGGAAGTTCATATGGGAAAATGATGATCCGTCCTAAGATATCACAGACTAATACGAACAAGGCGCCAAATAGTGCTGTATCTATCAATGTTCCTCGTATTTTATCTCCTTTAAACATAGAAACAAGGTTTGGTACGATTAATCCTATATAGGATATTGAACCAACAACAACGACGATGCTCGCACTCATCATAGCCGCAATCGTTAATCCGGTGAAGAGGACCAAATGATAAGGGACACCAAGATTTTTAGAAAAATCTCTACCCATTCCCACAATGTTGAAATGATTGGCAAAAAGAAAGGCAATCACGATTAGAGGAATGATGAAATAGACTAGTTCATAACGACCACGTAACACCAGAGAAAAATGACCAACCATCCAGGAAGATAGCGCTTGTGTCATTTCATATTTATAAGCCAAATAATTGGTGATACCTCCAATAACATTACCAAACATAATCCCAACCAAAGGAACCATGACCACATCACGAAACTGGATACGTTGGATAAACCAAACAAAGATACATGTACCGGCAATGGCCGCCGCAAAAGCAAAGAGGGCTCTACCCCAAAAGGTAGAGTTTGGTAAAAATAATAAAGCCAGTAAGATTCCAAATTGTGCGGAAGATAACGTCGCTCCTGTCGTTGGCGATACAAATTTATTCATACATAGCTGTTGCATAATCAAACCCGCTACACTCATGCCTGCGCCTGTGCATAAGATTGCCAATAAGCGTGGCAATCGGGATATCAAAAATATTTCTAATTGCTCAAAGTTACCAAATAATAATTGTGTGATATCTAAATCAATCACACCAATAAATAAAGATATGATTGATACAAGAAATAAGGTCACAGCGAGCAAGATCGTGATACGATATTGTTTCATCCTATAAGCTCCTTCCAGAAACAAAGTTAGTTAAAACTAACTTAATACCCAAAAAAATCGCAACCTTGTTCTTACTTTTTCCAGTTGCGTAAACATGATAGCATACCCAACAAGCGCATGTCAACAGAAAAGTTAGTTTAACCTAACTGATTTTTTCTCATTCCTATTTTCTTATTATAAAATTCCATTTTATGTATAAATTATAATCTCTTTCCTAATAATACAAACTCATTTGCGACATCATTTGATGTAATTATTCTATTATATTACTATACAACCAATGACTATAAAACGGTTGTATCAATTAAATAACGTTCTTAATTTCTCCCTGTTTTTATACACGATTTTCATTTATCCTTATGGTTGGCACTTTTTATAAGTATTGAAATATATGATGAAAATGAAAAAGATGGATGCTTTTTTTGGTATTAAGTATATTTCAGCTTTTCAAAACAAGGATTTCTGTTGTAAAATAATAGTAGTATGGAAGCGTTTACCATCATTACGAATGAAGCATGAACAAGTTAACGCTATGACGTTCATAGAATAATCTATTTTTTAGTATCTGATAAAACAAAAGATTCATTAAGTTGATTTTCTATCCATTTCCATATTTAATAAAAAACCAAAACCTAACCTAATGATCCTATATTGGCTTACTCACAATTAATTTCTTTCATGGGGGAATCGCTTTAATCAAATAGCGGAATTTGGTATAAAAATGAAATGTTCTATTTACTGCTTATCAATAACTACATGAGAATTACTAGTTATAAATGATTCATCATAAAGGAAGGAGAGGTTTTTATGAATATATATGAAGCAACATCATCAAATGATACAATGGAGGATTTGAAAAAAATAATAGAATATTTTCCGTTAGCATGTTATTTTATCAAAAGAGATGCTGAACTTACGATACTATACGCTAATGATGCATTTTTTTCATTATTGCGGCAAAATCGAGATGATGTTAAATATAAATATAAAAATAGTCTATCCGCTTTACTTTCTACAGAAAAGTATTTTGAGGGATATCAAAAAGATGTTAACATCAAAGAATTTCTTCATGATGTGGAGATAGATAATAAAATATATTGTTTTTACACGCAATTAAAACAGCTGAAAGAAATGGAAGATCTATATTGTTGTGTTTCCTTCGATGTGAGTGAATTTGTACTTGAACAAACAAGAAAGGAAGATATGTTTCAACTATTGCATATCTTATTTTCCCAACTTCGTCAAGAAGCCTTTGTAATAGATATAAACAAACAAATCGTTTATATGGTCAATCAGAAAAAATTTTTTACAGAATTTCCTAAGATGTTTACCTATTCTAAATTCTTTTCTAAATATGCTAAAAAAGCACTACCTCTTAATAAAGCAGATAACGCCAAATTACTCCATGCTTTTCAAAAAACGATGCAACAACATGTACGCACAACCAACGAAGTAAGATTAACAAGTCGAGAATGGGTTCGCATTCAATTCAGTACTTATGAGAAAAAGGTCGGTAAAGAATTTATTATTATGGGGTTTATTGAAGATATATCCAAAGAGAGACAGGAGTATTTAACCTATCTAAAAGAAACCCAATTTTATCATATGCTCCTCTGCGAGAAAGAAGCATATGGACATTTCAATATCACACAGGATCAATTTTATGGTATGGGAGGTATCTGGAATCTTTATAATGAATTAACAGAACAAATGACTTACACGCAGTTGTATACACGCTTTATCAATAAAGTCGTTCATATGGATGATCGTAAAAAATATTTAGAATTGATGGATTGTAACAACCTTATTCAGTCTTATCAAAACGGAATCACCAGATTGAAACTTGAATTTAGAAGAATCATTGAACAAAATAAAATGATGTGGATGGAAATAGAAATATTATTATTTAAAGAGCCATTGCAGGAAGAGTTGATGGCATTAATGTATTTGACAGATATCGATGAAAGAAAGAAGAGTGGTTTTCAACTACGTTATGAATCAGAATTTGATCAATTAACTGATGTATATAATAAAAAAAGTGCAGAGACCTACATAAAACAATGTTTGAGAAAGCCAACAGGTCTACAAGCTTTCATAATGATTGATCTTGATGATTTTAAAGATATTAATGACAGTTATGGCCATAAGGCAGGAGACGATGTGTTGATTTTATTTGCCTCACAACTAAAGGCAGTTTTTCATAATCACTGTATCGTAGGACGATTTGGTGGTGACGAATTCATTATATTCATGGAACAAATTTCCTCAGATCATGATGTAGAAGATGCATTGATGGATTTATATTATAGATTGCAAAACAATAAACTACACAGTATTAGTTTTAGTGCAGGTGTTACGTTGATTACAGAGCGCAATGATTATGAAACAGTATTTGCGCAGGCAGATGAAACGCTGTATCAGGTAAAAAAATCACAGAAAGGTCTTTACCATTTTTATAATCGAAACATAACTTCAACAAAGGAAATCAAAAAGCCACAGACTTCAAATATTCCAGAACAGGAAGAAGTATATTATGAAAATATAGACCAGCAAGAAAAAGAAGATTTTGATACTTATATAGGAGAGTTCGGTGATATTGCTTATCTTGTAGATCCGGAAAACTATGATTTGATTTTAGGTAATCAAGCATTTTATGATCGAGTAGGATTTACAAAAAGCCAGTGTCGTGGTAAAAAGTGTTATGAAATCATGCATCGTAGAAAGACACCTTGCCCCTTCTGTGCGAAAGCCAACTGGTCTAGGGATAAATTTTACTTATGGAAGGATATGAATACAGCTTTAGAACAGGAGTTTATCATCAAAAACAAATTAATTGCTTGGAAACACCAACAGGTTTTACTTGCTATTGCAGTAGATGTATCCAATGATAAAAGCATTGTGGACTCCTTAGAAAGTCATGCCACAGAAAGCCATATTTTGATTAGTGGTATTCAGCATATGCAAGAATGTCTGGACTTCGATGAAGCGATGCAAAGCGTTTTAGAAACTATTTGTCATTTCTTCAAGGCAGATCATGCAGCTATATGGATGATGAATCAAGATAGTGGTCTTTATGAGTTAAAAGCAGAATGGATTGGTAAATACACCAAAGAAACATGGACATTGGATGATGAAGAAGTAATCGTACTCAGTGCATGGCTAAGTGCTCAAAAATGGAATAACCCGATAAAACTGGAAAATCCACAGGCAATGATAGGAGAATCCTTTGATATGTATCGACTGATTCAAGGTCATCGTATAGAAAACCAGCATTGGATCCATCTAGAAGAGCATGGTGAAGAATATGGTTGCCTAATAATAAATAATACCAATGCTAATTTCCAAAATGTTTCTTTCATGGAATCCTTGACTAGTTTTATAGTCAATGAAATCAAACGATATCGATTATTTCAAGAAACACTTCATGCAAATCACTATGACTTATTAACTAATGTGTTAAACAGAAATAGTTACGAAAATAATCTATCGCATTATCAATCCGAGGCTGTTCATTCGCTTGGTGTGATTGTTGCCAATATCGATCATTTGAAAAAAATCAATGAAAATTATGGTACTGTTACCGGGGATCAATATATACGTCATTTAGCGAATCTAATGAAAATGATTTTTAATAATACAGATATTTATCGTTTCAATGGTGATGAATTTCTAATTATTGCTATGAATCGTGATAAAAAAGAGCTGGAAGAAAAGATACAAATGCTACGAAAGAAGATCAAACAAAATGAGAATTTCAGTGTATCATTAGGTTTTTCTTGGGACAATGTGGAGCATGACTTGACATTATTGATTCATACTGCAGATAATATAATGAAGCTGAATAAGAAACGCCATCATGATGAGTTACATAGCAGTGATGATGTACATCATCGCCTTCTTCTAAGAAATCTTACCAAGCAGATCCAAAGAGGCGAGTATATCATTTATCTTCAGCCAAAGTATCAATTAAAAAGTCATAGAGGTATAGGTGCAGAAGCTTTGATTCGCCAAAAGCATCCGGAATTAGGTATTTTACCACCGTCTGAATTTATTCCGGTATTGGAATCTAATGGGATTATAAGGTATATAGATCTTTATGTTCTAGAAGAAGTATGTAAACTATTGCAGAAATGGAATCGAGATGACTTGATTATATCTTTGAATTTTTCAAGAGTAACGCTAATGGAGGATGATATTATCACCAGTATGAAAAAAATTATTGATCATTATGATTTTCCTAGATATTGCCTTGAAATTGAAATGACAGAGGGTACGGTGGAAAACTGCTCAGCTACAATCTATAAGACGGTACAGGAAATCAGAAATCTTGGGCTACGTATATCACTTGATGATTTTGGTGTTCGCTACAGCAATCTGTCTGTATTAAATAATATTCATTTTGATACGCTAAAGCTAGATAAAAGTTTGATTAAAACTTTAGTAAATGAACAAAGAAGTCAGATCATTTTACGTAATATTATTCAATTATGCAAAGATCTTGATATAGAGATGATAGCAGAGGGTGTAGAAACAAGCTGTCAGGAGGATATTTTAAAATCATTAGATTGTCCAAATGCGCAAGGTTATTTGTTTGCACGTCCAATTCCTATCGAAGATTTTGAAATAAATTATATTTTGAAAGATAGATAAATTTGAATAATGAATTAAAAATGTTATATATTGGCATGTTGTGTATAAAGTGATGTTAGCGAATATCCTCAGCAAAGCATCTTCAAAAAATACCATTATCGTTGTTTTCTTTTTTAGGATGTAACCCTGTCCAACAATACGATCATGAAAAATATTAAAACAGACCATAAGGTTGCTAGTGATGAATAAGTGATAGCTACTACTCAATTAGCAATTACAAAGAATCTGCTGAGAAGCCTTCAAAATTAAAAAATACTCAACTTGGTATAAACTCAAATTGAGTATTTTTTTGATTTATGAATGAACTATCTTCCCGTTATCTACTCATTCTTTTTTCTTCTCTTTCCTGTAAGGTACACAAAGCATCCTGCAAAGAATATACTGATCATTGCAAAGAACCCTGTTTGGTTATGATCACCAGTTGATACGCTGTTTGTATCTTTTATTATCTCTTCTGATTTCTCTATATCGATAATGTAACTTCTTGTGGCGGTACCAGTATAATTGCCATGGAATGTAATCGTTATTATAACATCATTATCTTTTTGCTGCTTGTCTATGCGATAATCTTTTCCTTTTATCAATTCTCTATCTCCATCTTTGATTATCAGATGCGCAACATCCTCATCTGATTGGATATCAGGAATAATATCATCATTTATATGTTTTGGTGCTACCATAAAAGTCGTTATATATTCTAATTCAGTATAATTTCCTGTTTCTTCTACGCTTGCTTTTATATACCATGTGCCTGCATTTACTGGTACATTAGATGTAAATGTTCCTATCTTTGAATCACTGTATGTGTAAGTCACATTACCATATTTCGATGTAGCAGTTGGCATACTTGCTTTCTCTCCATATGTCCAGCCGATTAGTCCTGGCTGACTTGTCCACTCATTATCTGCTTTTTGAATCTGGAACATCACAATTTCTTCCAAGCCTGTATAATTATCTGTGCCTGCAACTGTTGCCTTGACATACCATGTTCCTGCATTATGAGGGACTTTATCGGTATAGAGACCCGCCTTTGTATCACTGTATGTGTAAGTTACATTACCATATTTCGATGTAGCGGTTGGCATATTTGCTTTCTCTTCATATGTCCAGCCTATTATCTCTAGTTGGTTTATCCACTCATTATCTGCTTTTTGAATCTGGAACATCACAATTTCTTCTAAGCCTGTATAATTATCTGTACCTGCCACTGTTGCCTTGACATACCATGTTCCTGCATCTGTTGGTACATTACTAGTGTATATACCTGTGCGTGAGTTGCTGTAGCTATAGCTCACATCACCAAAAAGAGAGCTTGCGGTTGGATCGTTTGCGGATTGACCATATGTCCATTTTTCAATTGTTGGTTTTGCAATCCAATTATTTACTGCCCTTGTAATAGTGAATTCCACTTTTTCAGAATCTGCCATAAGCCAAAAATCATCACTTGCAACATGTGCCTGTACTCTATATACACCAACATGAATTGGTACTTCATTCAAGTCTATCCATTTACTACCATTCCATTGCTCATACGTAAAAGTAACTTCCTTTTGACTACCATGCCTGCTTATCATAGGATCATCTACTTGCTTACCATCATAAGTTTTACTAATATCATTTTCGATAGAAATAACACTCTTCTCTTTTTGAATATCTAATGTTAGCGCAACAGTCAAAAACTCTGTTCCATTTCCTGAGGTACCCATTTGATACATATAAGTTACATCTTGATCAGGTTTCATAATCGTTACGACTCCTGTAGTTGTGTTTAGGTGACCATTTGAAGTTATTGTTACTTTTTGCAAATTTAGATCAGGGAATAAATCTTTGATATTGAAAGTATTCCCTGTCACAGATATTTTCATCATTGTGGTATTTTTTGAAATTGTCTTTAAATTGATGTTATCCCCGATATCCAACCAAACTAATTGCGTATTTTGACATTCCAATAAACTCAGATTTTTATTTTGACTAACATCTAATGAGCGGATGCTTGTATTATCACATGATAACTTTTCCAAAGCGTCTGCACCTGTAATGATAAGTGATGTTAGATTTTTATTATCTCCACACACAAGTTGCTTTAAAACTTTATTTAGATGAATATCTAGTTTTGATATCTTCGTATTTGAAGCAAATAAGAATTTTAACGCAGTGTTCTTACTAACATCTAAATCTGTAAGATTGGTTGAACTTGTATACAAATGTGTTAAGCTTTTATTATTCGAAATGTTTAGTTCATTGATATTTGTATCATTACAACGTAATACTGCTAATGCATCTGCACCACCTACATTTAGTGTGTTCAAATCAGCATTTTCATAACAATTTAACTCTTCAAGTTTTTTTAGTTTGCTTACATCCAACGTCTGAATAGCACTGTTAAAACAACTTAATTTTTCTAATCGTTGTGCACCATTCACAAGGAGGATTGACATTTGCTTATTATTATAACAATTTAAATCTTTTAGTAATTCATTATGGGTGACATCCAAACTTTTCAATCCTGAATTCGTACAAATCAAAGATTGTAAAGCATCTGCACCTTGTACCGTAAGGGATTCCATTTCTGTGTTCCAATTACATGATAATTGTGTTAATTTTTTATTCTTACTTACATCCAAAGAAGTGAGTAAGGTATTACTACAATCCAATTTTTGTAAAGCCAAATTTTTACTTACATCCAGTTCCGTTATTTTCGTGTTATTACAGTATAAAAAACGTAAATCAGGAAAATATTCAATTCCTTTTAGACTTTCAATATCGCTTTTACTCAATACATTTACAGTATAGATATTTTCTAGTTCCTCTATTGATAAAACATTATCATTTGATGTATCAAATGTTTCCTTCACATATTTTCTGAAAATACCATCTGGAAAATTTTTGTCATTGATAGCAACTTCTCCTGCCTTTGGTAGACGTGGTATCGTAATATTCATGCCATATAAGTATATGTCTGGAGGCCGAAACAGGAACACATAACCTATCTCTATGATTATATTGCCTACAGTATCCACTGTAGCTTTTGTTTTATCAAAGGAGCTTAAACGGCAATCAGCTAATTTTCCTGTATTTATAAATGTTTTCTCTAGAAAGTCGTCTATTTCATCTATTGTTGTTTCATTGCTCACAGGATAGTTGTCCAGTGCTGCCTGTATCGCTTGTTGTGCTTCAGCTGGATCAGTAATAGCTTCATTTGACCTTAAATCAGCGACAGGTATATCTGTTACTGCTTGTGAATTGCTGGTATTCGTATTCTGTAGGTTCTCATTCACTGAAACTTCCTGCTTTGATATCGATATATCATCCTGTTTTGTTCCCTGTGTATTGTCCTGCTGCTTGTTTTCCTGCATGATTATTGCTGAGTCTTCTTCCTGTGCATATACTGCCACAGGGGACATCATGACGCTTACTCCCAATGCTGTTGCCATTGCTGCTGTGACACCCTGCTTCTTCTTGTTATTCATAACATCTTCCTCCTTTTCGTTTCAAGACTTGTACAATATAGAAATTCAATTCTCTTTGCTGGAATGCTTTTTTATAACGTTAAGAGCAACCTCTTTTTACTTTTCGATTTCTCCTTAGGTATGAAATTATAGTATTCATGAAATGATTACTACACCAGACTGCGTTCTATGCTGTAATTACCGCAGATATCATTTCCATATATTCCACAAGTACTATCTTCCCTTCATCTCCTCATTCTTTTTTCTTCTCTTTCCTGTAAGGTACACAAAACAGCTTGCAAAGAATATACTGATTGCTGCAAAGAATCCTGTTTGGCTATGATCACCAGTTGATACGCTGTTTGTATCTTTTATTATCTCTTCTGATTTCTCTGTATCAATCATGTAACTTCTTGTAGCAGTGCCAATATAGTTACCTTGGAATCTAATCGTTATTGTGACCTCATTATCTTTTTGTTGCTTGTCTATGCGATAATCTTTTCCTTTTACCAATTCTTTATCTCCATCTTTGATTATCAGATGCGCAACATCCTCATCTGATTGGATATCTGGAATGATGTGATCATCCATATATTTTGGTGCTATCATAAACGTTGTAATATATTCTAGTCCAGTATAATTTCCTGTTCCTTCTACACTTGCCTTTATATACCATGTGCCTGCATTATGAGGGACTTTATCGGTATAGATCCCCGCCTTTGTATCACTATATGTGTAAGTCACATTACCATATTTCGATGTAGCAGTTGGCATATTTGCTTTCTCTCCATATGTCCAGCCTATTATCTCTGGTTGGCTTATCCACTCATTATCTGCTTTTTGAATCTGGAACATCACAATTTCTTCCAAGCCTGTATAATTATCTGTACCTGCCACTGTTGCCTTGACATACCACGTTCCTGCATCTGTTGGTACATTGGATGTAAATGTTCCTGTCTTGGAATCACTGTAAGTAAATGTTGGATTGCCAAATTGTGCAGTCGCTGTTGGCAGATTAGATTTTTCGCTATATGTCCAATCCGCAATCACAAGCCCATTCTTCCAACTATTTGTTGCTTTTGTGATAGCAAATTCTACTGTATTTGAAGCACCATAGAAGTATTCATCCTCTTCTACAGTTATACTTACTCTATAGTTCCCAACATCACAAGGTAGCCCGTTTACATCCTTCCAGTATGAGCCGTCAAGCATCTCCCAGCGAATCTTATACGCTTGATTGCTGCCTTTTACGACAATATCACTTTTATCCAATTCCACAGGTATTCCATCATACAGCTTATTTAGATCTTTCTTTATTGTGATACTATTATCCAATTTATGAATATTGGGAATCAATGAAACGGAAAGTTGGATCTTCCTTCCGTTATACATCCCACAGTAGTATGTATAACGTATTGGCTCACCATTTTTATATCCACTAAATTCCTCGCCGTTTTGTGTAGCACCACTCAAAAGATTCAAATTAGCGACATTTATATTTAGAAATATATCCGTGATTTTGAAAGAACTACCTGATATATCAAAAGCAACCTGCTTGTTATTACCAGAATATAGGTAGTTTATATCTACTTCTTGTGGCAAATTTAAATAAGCTAAAGGACAACCACTAATACTTAAACTATGCAAATTTTTATTATTTGTCAAATCCAATCCTCTTAACGCAG
Source organism: Hoskinsella mucinilytica (assembly GCF_045223415.1). Lineage (NCBI taxonomy): Bacteria > Bacillati > Bacillota > Erysipelotrichia > Erysipelotrichales > Erysipelotrichaceae > Hoskinsella > Hoskinsella mucinilytica. Next base: position 36,375 of record NZ_JBEQZJ010000032.1, read on the forward strand.
TATCATCACCTGTAAAATTCTTTAGGTTTGACATGCTGCTAACATCCATATCGCTTAAACTAGTATTACCAGATACAACGATAATTTCTAAAGCAGTATTATTTCCAGTTTGTATAACTGCAAGTACAGGCGAATCCTTCGTCCATAATTCTTTTAACAAAGATGCGTTGCTAATGTTTAGGGAAACTAAGTTAGGGCATCTCATTGCTTTTAAATCGGTTAGTTCACTATGATCACTGACATCTAATTCATTGATTCCAGTTTCAGTAATATTCAATTTTTCTAATAAGCCATTTTTATTCGTCTTTAAGGTAGTCAACTGCGGATTAGAAAAACAATCCAGTATTCTGAGTTTTGAATTGTTGCTAACATCTAAGCTGTTGATATTAGTCTTATAACAGGCAAGCCAATCAAGGTTTGTGTTATTTTTTACATTTAATTCAATGATTCCGGTATCATGACATTGTAATTCCTCTAAAGATTCAGCACCATCAATATTCATCGATGTAAGCTTTAAATTATCAGTGCAATATAAAGTTTCCAATTTCTTGTTTTTGCTGACATCAAAAGTTTCTATATCAGTATTACCGCAATTTAAAAACACTAAATTTCTAAGATACTGTATCCCTTCTATACTTTTTATATTTTTATTTCCATATAAATACACTCTTTTCGCATTATCCAATTCAACTATAGATAACACATCATCGGAATCACTATCAAATGTCTTTTTTATATAGGATCTAAATTCAGCATCTGGAAAATTTTTGTCATTGATAGCAACTTCTCCTGCCTTTGGTAGGCGTGGTATCGTAATATTCATGTAATAATAGTGTATGGATGAAGGCTGGAACCGTAACACAAAAACTATCTCTAAGTTTATATTGCCTACAGTATCCACTGTAGCTTTTGTTTTATCGAAGGAGCCTAAACTGCAATCCGCTAATTTTCCTGTATTTATAAATGTTTTCTCTAGAAAGTCGTCTATTTCATCTATTGTTGTTTCATTGCTCACAGGATAGTTGTCCACTACTGCCTGTATCGCTCTTATTGCTTCAGCTGGATCAGTAATAGCTTCATTTGACCTTGAATCAGCGACAGATATATCTGTTACTGCTTGTGAATTTCTGGTATTCGTATTCTGTAGGTTCTCATTCACTGGAACTTCCTGCTTTGATATGGTTGTTTCGTCCTGTGGATTTGTCTCCTGTTGAATGTCTTGCTGATTGTTTTCCTGCATGATTATTGCTGAGTCTTCTTCCTGAGCATATACTGCCACAGGGGACATCATAACGCTTACTCCCAATGCTGTTGCCATTGCTACTACAACGGTCTGTTTCTTCTTGTTATTCATAACATTTCCTCCTTTTCCTTTCAAAACTTGTACAATATAGAAATTTGATTCTCTTTTATTGGAATGCTTTTTTATATCACTAAGAGCTACTTCAACCTATTTTTGATATATCTTTATATATAAAATTATCAATATCTGATACATTTTGGTATCATATCGTTTCAATACGCTTTAGTGCCTGGATGACTTTTTCATGCGAAATAGGTTTCATGTCGAAATAGGACACGCACAGACGATATGCCTGTATGCTGAAATCCAAGTCAGAAAACCATATCAGCCTGCCTGATGCTATCCTCAATCCTGTAATGATATCCAGTCCACTCACCCCATCTTGCGCCACGATGATAGCGTCTGCTGTTTTCTCCTTGATCAGCCTACTCAGCCCCTGCCAGTCCCCACAGTGTCGTATTTGGCAGGGGATATTCTTGTCTCTGTAGTAGTCATTAACAGATTTCTCAATCAGACTGTACTCCTTACTATCACCACCACAAATGATCATTTCCATACATTCCACACTCCTTTCATGCATGGTATTTCCTACTTTCACTATAGCAAAAGGAGTCTTATATTCAACAAGTTGGCCATAAACTGCAATTTCTGGCTGAAATTTGCATTGTTTTGACCTTCTTTTTCATGTAAAATTAAATTGACAAAATAAATTTATTCGTTAGAGGAGTGAGGATGGAACATGAAAATAGCAATCATTGATGACCTGGTAGAATGCAGAAATGACATCCAATCATGTCTCCATCGTTTCTTTTCCAAACATTATGTTGAGGAGTCCATTGATATCGAGGAGTTCATCAGCGGTGAAGATTTTCTGTCCATTTTCAGTAAAGACAGCTATGATATCATCTTTATCGACCAGTACATGGATGGTCTCTCTGGTATAGATACTGCAAAAAAGATAAGAATGAGTGATACCTTTGTCTCTCTGATCTTCATCACTACCAGTAGAGATCATGCAATTGACAGTTATCAGGTGCGAGCAAATGGCTACCTTTTGAAACCTTTTTCCTATGAGGATTTTGAACAGACTCTGCTTCTGCTCAACATGGCACGATTGCGTAATGCCCGCTATATCTGTGTACAGGATGAAAAAATACTTCTGCGTGAGATTCTATGGTGTGATGTAAGTGGCCATTATACGCAGATTCATACTCTACAATATGGCATCTTGCGTTACCGTACCCCCTTTACCACTGTGACAGATATGCTGTTGTGTTATCCACAGTTTCTGTCCTGCTACAAAGGATGCATCGTCAACCTTGATCATGTTGAACAGATGGAAGATCTAGCATTCCTGTTGGAAACAGGAGAAAGAGTTCTCTTTTCCAAGCGGGACAGAAATAACATAGAGAAAAAATATCATAGATATTTGTTTCATAAAGCAAGAGAGGAGGAAATGCTATGATAGATGCATTGATGGTGATCCTATTTCCATATCTTGACTTCATCCCATTTGCGATACCACGTTATCTGATGTTCAAGGATAAACTGCGTATCCCGTTTCGTTACGTCATGATTCTAATCACGGCTGTAGCAACACTCAACAGTTTGACCTTCTTCCTTATCAATACAGGTGGATATGAGATGGCTATGCAATGGACCACCATCATGCGCTATGGTTTCATGCTTGTAAATTTAACGCTGTCCTTTGCGTTGATTAAAGAGAGTTTTCCAAAACTAATGTTCACCTATCTACTTCTGTTTTCGTGGTCATTCTTCGTCTATGGTAATGCAAACTTTATTGAAAGTAGATTCTTTTGGGATTTTTCAGACCAACATCCCTATCTAATATACAATATCGTTCGCATCATCGTTTATCTGGTAACTTGCCCGTTTATGCTCCTTTTCTTCAAACATACGGTTGCGGATGCTATGAAGATACAGGATGATACACTGTGGCGACACCTCTGGAAGATACCATTGTTTTCCGCATTGTTTGGGATGCTGTACTGCTTCAATGATGATGTCTATGCTTATGCGACATGGCAATTCATAGTATCCCGTTACCTCATGCTGTTAGGTACTTGTTATGTATCCTATGTAGCATTGAAAGTATTAGAAATTTCCATGAAGAAAACACAGCTGGAAGAGTCTTTGAAATATGCTGATCAAAGTATTCAGACACAGAAAAAACAATATGATATTCTTGCCAAACATATGGATGATATGCGCAAAGCCAAACATGATTTACACCATCATCTAATGCTTGTTAATTCCTATATAGAAAAAGATGATAAAGAGGGGTTGAAGAATTACATTGATTTATATAGAAGAGAGTTACCTCCCGACGTTTTAGAACTTTACAGCCGTAATGATGTCGTAAATGCGATTATTTGTTATTATGCAAGTAGAGCAAGAGATTATCATATCCGCTTTGATGCAAATATTGCATATCCTGATAACTGCAGTATTTCAGAAACAGACATCACCGTGTTACTTGGTAATATGCTTGAAAATGCTGTAGAAGCCTGTCAAAGAAGTAAGAGTAATGACACATTTATAAAATTATGGATAAAGCAGCACGGAACCTCTGAGTTGTTGATTCTCACTGACAATACCTGCAATGTTCCTGTAACCTTTCAAGATGGTGTACCCAAATCTTCAAAACGTGAAGGCATGGGGATTGGGACATCTTCTATGCAAGACATAGCAAAGCGTTATGATGGTTCTGTGCGCTTCGAGACTAGCGATGGGATTTTTTATACTTCTGTAATTATGCGTTTTACAAAAGAAAACAGTAATACAATTAATAAAGAGTAAACAAATCACCTAATGTTGCAAAGTTATTAATGAGAAATAATATGTTAATTTTTTATTGAAAACTACATCAAGCCTTTATCTACGTTTGCATTTTCTTTTTCCATTTAAATTTAAAAAGTGATACTAATTAATTAATAATAACCATGAACTAAGGATTCCAATGTGGATATTTGAGATTAATCTAATTTATAATGCAGATTGTAAATAGATTAGTTTCTCCATTTTTGTTTGCAAACCATACGAAGTATAAAGCAGCTAATATAAAATCAGCCGACAGTTAGAAATCGTGTTAACTAACTGTCGGCTGATTTAATTTGAGAAATTAGAAATATCAGATTTCAATATGCCATATAAATAATGATCACAATAAGTGTTTACCATTTTCCCCTCTCTGATATGTCCTTCTCGTTTAAAGCCAACTTTTTCCATTGTTTTATATGAAGCGTGATTTAAAACGTGTACATCACTCCATAGTCGCTGTAATTCTGTGTTTTCAAAGCAAAAATTGACTACACTTTTTAATGCTTCTGTCATAAGTCTGTTTCCTTGATATGTATGGGAAAGGCGAAACGCTACTTTCGCCATCCTGTTATTTTCAATAAGATACACCCACAATTCACCAATCACTTTATTGTCTTGCTTATGAACGATACCCCAATGAAAGCTCTTTGTAGGTCTGTCCTGCTTTTCAAAAAGTAATTCTGGATTTTTCTCACTTTTTGATGGACGTTTTCCCCAATATTCATACAGCGATACATCACTCATCCATTCTTTTAAATCAGCTATGTCATTTTTATTCATAGTCCTCAATATAAGGTGTTCCGTATGGATAACCGGCTTTTCGGATATATAATCTTGTAGACTCATCTTGCACCACTCCTAAAAGTTAAATTCATGTTCCCATGCAAACGTTCCAGATTCCTCTAAACTTTTCGGCCAATGGCTGCACCATCCAGGAACAACTGGTGTTTCTACTCTGTCAAGGCTTGGTGTATAAGGTTTGATATCAAGAATAGGTGTATTGTCATTAGCGTCAATATAAGTAATCTGGATGATACCATTCTGATAATCTACATGAATAATTTCCACTGTCGTTAATGCAATCGGATTTGGACGTATTGGTGATCTTGTGGCAAAAATCCCCATCTTTTCTGGAGCATTTTTATAAGGTTGTTCTGTCTCTAATATAGACCTATATTCTTCCTTATCAAAATCACTGAACCACCAAAGAACATTGATATGGCTAAAACCATCCATAGCTTTTAGTGCTGGAATAAATTCAGCATTTAGTTTAATAAATGTTCCCGTTTCATTGTTACAGATAATTCCTATCGAATTCACGTTATAAGTTGTCATATTTTTTCCTCCATTTTCATTTATCTGTAATCAAATGGTAAACCCTAACATCGTGTGAGAGTCAAGAAAAAACGTCCTGCAAAATCACAAGACGTTTTCATAGTTTTTTTCTAAAGGTATCTGAATTTCAGTTAAATATTTCTGTGGATTTTCTTCATTCCACGGACCACGATGTACAATTTGCCTATTTTCACCTTTCATTTTATACTGACTATTATTTTGTAACCATTTTGCAAATGTGAGATATGCAGTCGCAATATTTGAAAAACTTCCATAAACCATAGTACAAGCCATTATAGGAATAGGCTCAGTACTCCGGAATTTAAAGGGTTCTATATCTTTCCCTACTTTGCTTACAATAGCACATAGTTCTACATCAACATTTTCTTCTCTATAATCTTCATCATGATAAATAGAGAATGTATCACTTTGGATTTCAACTTTATGCTGTTTGGCAAATTCTGATAATTCATTCCATAATTTACCTTCAGAATAATAGTCAGGTATTACTTTTCTCAATGATAGAACTTGGTAACTTGGAATAGATTTTATAGAAATATTGTAATGTATTTCATTTTTTCCATTTAATAATTCATTTTTTGCAAGTTCAATTTTTTTAAGCTGTTCTTGCTCTGTACATATGTTATGCTTAATATATTCATATTTTTTATTAAGCTGCTCTATAAGTGAAGTATCATTTTCCCCATTAAGGGCAACTGCTATTTCAGCTACATTGAACCCACTGTCACGCAGATATATAATTTTATTTAAGGTAGGTATCTGTTCCACTGAATATATACGATAGCCAGTCCATGAGTCAATTTCTGCTGGTCTTAATAAACCAACTTCATCATAGTATCGTAACATACGAACAGATACTTGTGTCAGTTTTGAAAATTCACCAATTCTAAACATCTTATCTCTCCATTCCCTAATATCTCAATTATAAAATTTTGTCGATTCCAACGCCTATAAACAACGACACACACTTATTTTCAACTAACTTATAAATAAATGTTAAGCATAGTCGAGCAACACAAATCTCAAGTGAAGAGGTATAAAGTGTTATTTCATATAAAAGCTTTATATCTAAAATAGCTTGATTCAATTTATCAATTCTTTATCGATATTATACCATATGCTATCTTCACTTTCACTACTTATCATCTTTCACATACTTCATATAAGCGTTTCCTTTAATAACAAAACACAAGATATAATGCTAATATTTTACATTTACAACATGCAATATTTCAAGGCTTTATTTTCTTTATTTTCCATTGAGCGGTTAACTTGTATAAAATAGAAATCCAACTAGATCTATGGTATAATCAGTACAATAAAAATAAATGAAACGTGAAGAAAATAATACGTGAGGTAATGTTATGAGCAATCAAAATATTTATGATAACCAAAAATTTTTCGATGGATATAGGAAATTAAGAGAAAATCCATTATCAGCAAATAATATTATTGAAAAGCCAGCATTGTTTCGTCTTGTACCGGATATGCACAACAAAACGGTGCTTGATCTTGGTTGCGGTTATGGTGAAAATTGTGTTGAATTTCTTAAGCTAGGTGCAGCAAAAGTTATAGGTCTTGATATATCTAAAAAAATGCTAGAAATTGCACAAAACGAAAACAACTCGCCCAATATTCAATATATCAATAAAAGTATGACCGATTTAAATGAGATAACAGAGAAGTTCGATGTTGTATTTAGTTCACTAGCTGTTCATTATATTGAAGATTTTGATAAATTAGTGGTGGATATAAATCATCTTCTGAATAAGGATGGCTATTTAATATTTTCACAGGAACATCCATTAATAACGGCTTTATTATCCCAAAACTATTGGACCGTAAATTCAGATGATGAATGCATCCATTATAATTTGTCCACATATGCGCTTGAAGGTGAAAGAAAAGTGACATGGTTTGTTGATGGAGTTGTTAAATACCATCGAACAATTTCATCTATAATTAACGCACTCTCAGCAGCAGGATTTGTCGTAGAAAGAATGCTTGAACCTATTCCAAATGACACTATTATGGAGCAGTACCCTAAGTATAAAAAAAGCATTCATAAACCGGATTTTTTGCTTATTAAAGCAAGAAAGAGCGACCTCATATTATAAGTATGATTTGCATATTAAGATAGTTGATAAATAAAAAAGCAAGAAACAGATAAAAATTAATGATAAAATAAATATTTAATTATTATGGCGTTAGAAAGAGGTTAGTATGAAAATAATCACGATTTGCGGAAGTTTAAAATTTCAAAATGAAATGAAACAAATTGCAGAAGAAATGGAATTAAAAGGGCATTGTATATTACCCGTTATTTATCCAACCAAATCTGATAAAAATGCTTATACTGAAGAAGAATTAAAGATGTTTGATAAAATGCATAAAGAAAAAATAAAGTTATCTAATGCTATTCTAGTTGTAGATGTAAATGGCTATATCGGAAATAGCACTCAAAATGAAATCGAATTTGCAAAATCATTAGATAAAGAAATACTTTATTATAGTGATTTATCTAGTGGAAAACCATAAAGATGTGTATTTTGTATCCCTTTTTATTTAATGCTTTAAATAGGGTCCATAAAATTCTTTTATCAAAAAAACTGATTTGTAATAATATGATTATCCTTTGAAATAACAATATATCCTTGATAAAGTTCTTTTGATAATGTCTCGTATTCAATATGTTACAAAACATTAAAAATTATGATAGCGATTATAGAAATAGAAAAAAAGATAATAATGGTATTTTATATTTATTTATATGCTTAATGACAACCACCTCCAACATAATTTCTTAATTTATCATAGCATAGATAATGTAAATTTCACTTCCATTTAAAACCATGATCCTTATCTGATTTAACGGCGAAGTTACGCCAACCTCCACGCAGCTTTGCTACCTAATTAGGACCACCGCATCACTTATGTACACTCATTTACACTCATGCAAGCAACAAAAAAACCCCATAATATGGGGCTTTCGTGTGTGTACATAAGTGTACGTGATTGTAGAAAGTATGTACTTTCTATCTCTTTGAGAACTGTGGAGCACGACGAGCTGCTTTTAATCCGTATTTCTTACGTTCTTTCATACGAGAGTCACGTGTAACGAATCCAGCTGCTTTCAGTGCAGGACGATAATCAGCACTTGCTTCCATCAAAGCACGTGTGATACCATGACGCATAGCGCCTGCCTGTCCAGTGTATCCTCCACCTTGAACGTTGATTTTGATATCAAACTGTTCTAAAGTTTCTGTTAATTCTAATGGTGAACGAACAACCATACGTAAAGTTTCTAAAGGTAAATATTCTTCTAATGTTTTACCATTAACAGTGATACTACCTTTACCCGGAGTCATAAAGACACGAGCAACAGATGTTTTACGGCGTCCTGTACCATTGTAAGTTACTGTATTTTTCTTAGCTGCCATTTCTTATTCCTCCTAACCTTTGATTGTCAGCTCAACTGGTTTCTGAGCTGTGTGTGGATGTTCACTACCAGTGTAAACAAACAGGTGTTTACGCATAACGTCACCAAGTTTTGTGTGAGGTAACATACCGTAAATAGCTTTTTCAACCCATTCAACAGTATAGTTTTCCTTCATCGTACGTGCTGTACGAGTACGAAGTCCTCCAGCATAACCAGAGTGGTTGTAGTATTTTTTAGTATCCAGTTTGTTTCCTGTTAATTCAATTTTGTCAGCGTTAATTACGATAACGAAATCTCCACAGTCAACGTTTGGTGTATAAGTAGGTTTGTTTTTTCCTCTTAACACTGATGCTACTTCAGTAGCTAAACGACCTAAAGTCTTTCCTGTTCCGTCTACAACGTACCAAGTACGTTCTACTTCTGCAGGTTTTGCAAATGTTGTTTGGCGCATGTTTTTAAACTTCCTTTCCTATGTAGTTTCCGGGGCTACAAAGGCATAAGTGCCTATTTAATAGTTTATAATCAAATACACAATAAGTCAACTAAAACTTTCATTTTTTTCGCAATTTGATGGCTTTTGGGCTGATTTTACTTATATATACAAAAGAAGTGCCTGAGGGGGTGGCACTTCTTCTGTAATTTATTATTATCTAATTTGAAAGGGAGAAAGTATGAATTTATTTATTGAGGGGAAATTATCATACTAGCAAGTACCTTATCTTACTTGCTGACTATAGTATAACAAAGACATTTCGAATAAGTTTGTGGTAATTATGTTAGATTATGTTGTTTATCACATATTTTTCATGATAATTATGTGATGAAGTTTTTTATCTCATAGGTACAATAAAACCACCAGTTGAACTGGTGGTTTTATTGTACCTATAAGGCTCCTTTCCCTGCTGCCTCTAAAGAGGCGATGAGTAAAGGCTCGCCGCTTGCACTCGTTCTCTGCTGCCTCCTTAAAGGAGGCTTCTATTACTTCTTATGTTTCTCCCCGCTAAATGGATCGATAAATTCTTTCATACTC
>NZ_JBEQZJ010000033.1:0-46330 GCF_045223415.1 Hoskinsella mucinilytica
ACATTTTGTAGATAATTTGCTAATATAGATTTTATTGAAAACATAAATCATTTTATATGAGATACAAATCTTTCAGTTTCTAAACTCTTTGATCAAGAGCTTTCATTATCTTTACCATATCAAAGAAACAGTGTAAAATGTAGATAAAGAAAAGGGGATGTCTTGATGTTAACGATTGAACAAGTAAAAAGTCTAAATGAGCTGGAGATGGGGATATATGATTACATTATGCAGCATAAGGAAAAAGTACTGCATATGAAGATCAGAGAGCTTGCGACAGAAGCTCATGTATCTACTACTACCATTCTTCGCTTTTGTAAAAAGGCGGGTTGTAATGGATTTGCGGAATTCAAAATCAAATTTAAGTTGTATCTACAACGTCATGAAGCAATCCGTATCGATCATGATATTCCTTTGATGCTTGATTTTTTCAATAAAATTAATTCAAATCAGTTCTTTAAAGAAATAGAAGAAGTGGCACAAAAAATTCAAGCAAGTGATTTTATCATCTGTATTGGTATTGGGACAAGTGGATTGTTAGGGCAGTATGCCGCACGTACCTTTACGAATTATGGGAAACTGGCATTTAGCATTCAAGATCCTTTTTATCCTATTGCGAAGGGATGCTATGAAAAGTCCTGTGTAATTGCGTTATCCGAGAGCGGAGAAACAACAGAAACGATTCAGCAATTAAAAGGTCTGATGGAAGAAAACAGCACTACCATTGCTATTACCAATAAGGAAGATTGTACCATATCTAGAATGTCAGATTATCATTTTCATTATTATATGCCAGAACAAAGAATGCATCAATTCTATAATGTGACAACACAAGTTCCGGTTATCTTCATCCTAGAAACCTTGGCAAAAAGAGTAAAAGAATTGATGGATGAAGCGTAAAAAAAGCTGTGGTTAATTCACAGCTTTTTCATCCTCTAGAACAGAAGTACAGTGTGGACAACGAGTCGCATGAATATCGATTTCACTCATACAATAAGGACATACCTTCGTATCCGGTTCTGCTTTTTCTTCTACTACCGGTTTTTTCACTCGATTAGCAAGTGTATTCATCGTTTTAACAAGCATAAAGATAACAAACGCCATGATAAGAAAATCTATGACCTGTGTTAGAAAAGCACCATAATTTAAGGTTGCTGCTTTTGCTTCTTGAGCTTGCGCAAGGGAAGCGTAACTTTTTCCATCCAAAGAAATAAACCAGTTTGAAAAATCTACACCACCGGTAAATAAGGATATGATCGGCATGATGACATCATTAACCAAAGAGCTGATGATTTTCTGAAATGCACCACCGATGATGACACCGACTGCCATATCTAATACATTGCCACGCATGATAAATTCTTTAAATTCTTGAATGATTCCTCTCATCATAACCTCCTAACTAGCTGCCTGCATAAACTTTTCAATCTCATCTGCATCTTTGATGATTGCTTCAGAAAGATTGATACAGCCATGTTCTGTAACAAGTACATTGTCTTCGATACGAATACCGATTCCTTCTTCTTCTAAATATAAGCCGGGTTCTATTGTAAAGACATTTCCAGGCTCAATCATATAATTAGATAAAGTGACATCATGTGTTTCCAGACCTAACATATGGGATACACCATGCCAGTAATAATCTTCAACTGTATGTCCGTCTTTTAATAAACCAATATGATCCAATTCTTTTTCATAAAAACGAATCAGTTCATTGTTTAATCCACGTAGTGTTACACCCGGTTTCACAAGACTCATGATATAACGATTTGCGGCTAATACGATGTCATAAATCTGACGTTGTCTTGGAGTAAATGTTCCATTCACAGGGAAGGTTCTTGTGATATCAGCATTCATATACTCAAAAGATGCACCTAAATCACATAATACTAGCTCGTTATCTTCAATATACTCATCATTATCACTATAATGAAGGATGGTAGCATTCTTACCACCGGCAACAATAGATGGGAAACTGTGTTTACAAGCATTGGATTTCACAACAAAATCAAAACAAGCTTCTATTTGATGTTCTCCCATTTCCGGTTCACTTGCCTGCATCATTTGAAGAATTCCCTCATTGGTCACTCGTATCGCTTCTTTTAATTGTTCGATTTCGATATCATCTTTGATCAAACGAAGGCGTGTAATCTTAGCCGCAACATTGGCAAGTTCAATATGCGGATATTGTTTTAATAGTTCACGGCAGAACACAAAAGATTCACGATCTGTTTGATATGGTTCTTGCTTAGTGAAATCCGCATAAACCATGATGCGTTCTTCATGATCATAGATTCTTTGAATATAGCTTCCTAAAGTGTCCATCAATTCTTCTAAAAGATAAATTTCCTCGATATCACTGATGTCACTTGCTTCATCAGGAAGGATCCTTCCTCCAACCCATTTCGCTTGTGTTTCATCATATGGTTCGATAAACAAGATCTCTTTTGTGATTTCGCCCATCTTACATAAGGCTAATACCATATTTTCTTTATCTAATCCGGTGAGATAAAAAAAGTTTCTATCTACCGAAAACTCATATTTTTCATCACCGACCTTATAAGGTGCTTTTCCTGAGAAAAATAAGGTGATAGAGCCAGATGGTAAGGAGCGTAATAATTTTGTTCTTCTTTTTTTATACATTTCAATCAACCTCTCTTCATGTTTTCATTTTACCACAGATGATAGACTTCTCCTATACGAAGATAGGTAAAAACCGTTTACAAGCAATCTTTTGCATACTATAATGATTACAGATATTGGAGATGAGGATATGAAATATACAGCTTTGATCGTTGCTGCCGGGAGTGGTTCTCGCATGGGACTTGGTTATAATAAGATGTTGTATCGTTTTCAAAATGGAAAGACGATACTGGAAACAACAGTAGCAATATTTTTAAAGGATGAGCGTTGCAAAGAGGTAATCGTTGTTGGCGGAAAGGATGATATCAAAGAATATCAAACCATTCTTAAACAGGATCGTATCGTATTTGCGTTAGGTGGAAAGACCAGACAAGAATCTGTTCATCGTGGATTAAAAAAGGTCACTCAAGAGTATGTCTTGATTCATGATGGAGCACGACCTTGGCTTACTATGGATTGTATCAATCATTTATGTCAAGCCTTAGAAGAACATCCAGCTTGTTTATTGATGGTACCCGTCAAGGATACTATCAAACAGGTGAAAGATGGTAAGATTGTGACTACCTTAAATAGAAGTGAATTATGGCAAGCGCAGACCCCTCAAGCATTCTTAACTTCCATTATATTAGATTGTCATGAACAAGCAATTCAAGATCATATTGAGGCTACAGATGATGCACAGCTAGTAGAACTATGTAGTAGTCAATCCGTATATGTTGTAAAGGGTGATTATGAAAATCTAAAGGTCACGACCATAGAGGATATTAAGGGAAGGTAAATCTTCTCTTTTTCTTTATAAAGTGAGGCTATGATGGTAGTTCCAGTATTCTTTCATAAAGATAGCCTTCACGTACACCATAATGGCTAACTTGCATCCTTTTACAATGGAAATAGTTTGCGATTTCAGAAAGAATAAACAAACCGGGCAATAGGGTATGAATACGATCAGGTCTTGCTTTTAAAATGGTATGACAAACTTCCTTTGGCGCATGTTTATAATTTGCATACATGAGATCTAATGCATTACATGGGAATTCTATCGCAAAGGGTTCCTTAAGATAAAGGGCATCTATCAATGCTTCAATGGCACGGATGCTACCTCCTGCTGCACAAAGGTATGGTATTTCCTTAGGAAAATCAGTCGGAAGATGTGCATCCAATTCTTTTCGTACTCTTTGCCTGATTGCTTTTTGTTCACTTTCTTTTGGTAGAAGTTTTGATATATAGCGTTGAAACATCGATAAAGAGCCAATGGGGATACTGAATACCTGATAAATTTTCTTGTTTTTAAAATAAACCAATTCACAACTTCCACCACCTAAATCAAGAAACAGGCCTTCTTGTTGTGAAATATGATGAGAGGCACCATAAAAACTTAACTTGCCTTCTGTTTCTCCTGATAATACATCAATGGATATCTTTGTTTTTTCTTTGATCGTATGCAAAACGATATCTTTATTTTTTAGGTTTCGTAATGATGCAGTTGAGAAAACACTGTAGTTGATGATATCTACACTATGTAATAGTTTCTGAAAGCTTATAAGTACATCACAAAGTAATTGAATACCAATCTCACTGAGCGTTCCTTTCTTTATATAGGATAGAATACCAATGGTTTCTTTTTTCGAAAATAATAGCTGTGCTGTTTGTTCCTTACACTCATATACATTCAAACGTATGGTATTGCTACCTAAATCAATGATTCCATATAGCATGAACTACACCTTCCTTTCCACATATAGTGTATAGAAAAGATGTTAGAACTATATGAAGAAAAGGTTAACGAATGGTTAAAAAAACATTCTGTTTAAGACAGAATGCTTTTGGTTATGGTTATGCTGTTACTGTTTCATATTTCTTTAGCCAATTTCCTCTTTTATAATAGATGAAGAGCCATATTGCGCTGATGACCCAACTGATTGGCCATCCGGCAAAGACAACACCAATGTTTTTAAATATAGGAACACTTGTTAATATCCAAGTCATTCTGACACCGCACCAACAGGTAACCATGACGATCATTGGAATTGTGGTAATACCAGCACCTCGAACGATACCGGCAAAAGCATGAGATAAGGCTAAGAATAAATACCCCGGTACTAGAACATGCATCATATAAAGCCCATAATCAATAACAACAGGATCATTAGAGAAAATTGCCAATACTTGTGGACCGAAAATCAATAAGATTGCGGAGATGACAAGGGTTGTGATACAGCTCATGATACAGCCTGTTTTACCACCCTTTCTAACCCGGTCGTACTTTTGTGCACCCATGTTTTGTCCAGTAAAGGTGGTTAGTGCCATCGCAAAGCTCATCGCTGGTAGAATGACAAAGCCATCAATCTTAGTATAAGAACCACAACCCGCCATTGCTAAGGAACCAAAAGCATTGATATTTGTTTGTACAATGACATTTGAGAAAGAAACAATTGCATTCTGAAGTCCACTAGGAAGCCCAAGTCGTACAATTTCCACGAGCATGTGCTTATGGATCTTAAGCTTGCTTAAGATGACTTTATATTCTCGTTTAGATTTTATGAGCAATAGCATAGTAAGTAACATACTAATAGTTTGTGCAATCAGTGTTGCCCATGCCACTCCTGCAATACCCATTTTGAATACTACGACAAATAGTAAATCCAGTCCTATATTGGTGACTGATGAAATAATTAAAAAATACAATGGATTTTTACTATCGCCAACAGATCGTAGGATACCGCTACCCATGTTATAGAGCATAACAGATACCACACCTAGAAAATAAATTCGCAAATATAAGACGGAATTAACCATAACATCTTCCGGTGTTCCCATCAATTCCAAAATAAGCGGGCTTAAGAGGATACCAACAATCGTCATAATGATACCAGCAATAAAAGTGAAGGCCAAGGACGTATGAATCGCAATTTCTAATGATTCATGATTTCTTGCGCCAAAATAACGAGATATGATAACCCCTGCACCAACAGATAGACCCATTAAAAAACTTACCAGCAGATTAATAAGTGGTGCACTAGAACCTACAGCCGCTAGTGCTTGTGGTCCTATGTAATTTCCAACAACGATGGAATCCACCGCATTGTATAGCTGCTGAAACAGATTTCCCAGTAATAATGGTATGGAGAACAGCAGCAGTTCTTTCCAGATGACACCTTCCGTCATCAGTCCTTTTGTTTTACCATCTTTTTTCATATTCTAAACTCTCCCTCAATACCGTATTATTATACTCCTTCATGTTAGTAAAAGATAGAAGAGATGTGGAAAAATCTGTATTCTTTCATTTCAGTTTAAGAACAAAATCCTAAATACTACTTTTGCCTTAGGGATTGATATTATTTGGGTTCCTATAAATATAGCATTGTGAATTGAATACAGAAATAGGGGGATTTATTCTCGCTTATTATAAAGTCGGCAGTATAGTCGGTAGTTAAATCGGCAGTGAAATCATATATTTAAAGGTTATGATTATGTAAAAATGAAATGAAACTCATTTATATAAAGAAAAAGTATGAATAATTGCTTTTTTGATATAAAAATCGGATTAAATGTTTCTCTTTTTCCATAAAAAAGGTATACTATATAATATAGATGTGAAGTCGGCAGTGAAGTCGGCAGTGAAGTCGGCAGTGAAGTCGGCAGTGAAGTCGGCAGTGAATTCGACGTGATTACATTAAAATTGCAAACCATGGAGAACTGCACGATTATGCTAATTTATATTTTGATGCTCGTAATCCTATGATGTATTACATAATAAATCATAATAATGTTAATGACTTATGCATCATTTGTGTTGATAAAAGAGTTCTTGACTTGAAAGATACTATTGTAACAGAATTAAATGCTGCTTCTGAATTAGCACTATTTGAAAAGTCAGAAAGAGGATTAAAATTCATAAAATTTGAGCAGGTGTTCGCAAAATCTTGGGATGATCCTAATTATTTAGAAAAGATAGAAAAGAAAGCGATTAAATGTGCTGAAGTATTAGTTTTAGGTAAAGTGCCAATAGAATACCTTTTGAAAATCAAAGTAGCTACACAATTGGCTAAACAAGAAGCGGAATCACTGAACTTAGGAGTTCCTATTGAAATAGATAAATTTAAGTTTTTTAAATAGAGGAGTGGTGATTATGATAAAAATGAAAATTGGTAATATTTTTGAATCACAAATGGATGTTTTAGTTAATACTGTCAATTGTGTGGGCGTTATGGGGAAAGGCATTGCAAAAACCTTTAAAACTAATTATCCTAAAATGTTTGATGAATATAAATCTCTCTGTGATAAAAAATTAGTCACTACTGGAAAACTTTATCCTTATCTGGAAAATGAAAAAGTCAAAGTTATCAATTTTCCAACAAAACAACATTGGCGTTCTCCATCAAAACTTGAATATGTTATTTCTGGTCTTGATTGGTTTGTAGGAAATTATAAAGATTTAGGAATAGAATCAATTGCATTTCCTCCGTTAGGATGTGGAAATGGTGGATTAGATTGGGATGTTGTTGGTCCAATAATGTATCAGAAACTTTATGATTTACCAATAGATATTGAGGTCTATGCACCTTTTGGAATAGAAAAAGATAAACTATCTACAAAATTTTTGATGCAAAAATCAGAGAACAAAAATACTGTCGGAGTTATATATGATAAAATAAACGATAATTGGTTATTGATTTTAAGATTAGTAAAATGTTTAGAAGAATCTGAGTATAGTGTTAAAGTGGGTAGAACTATTTTCCAAAAGATATGTTATGTGCTAACGAGGTTTGGCACAGATACAGGATTAAATTTTGTGAAAGGAACTTATGGACCTTATTCATCAGATATAAAAAATATGATTACAGTTTTATCAAACAATAATCTGATATACGAAAAAGAATTTGGAAAAATGATGCTTATTTGTGTGAGTGATAGCTTTAAGATAAACCCGGCTATTTATTCCGAAAAAGATAAAATGTATGTAAATAAAACTTACGACTTATTTAAAAGAATTAAGGATACAAATCATGCGGAGCTTATAACAACTATTTTATTTTCATTTGATCAATTAGCAACAGAAAATACAGTTGTAACAGAAAATTTGTTATTTGATTATATAATAGATTGGAAAAAAAAGATATCATACAAAAGAATATGAATATCAGATAAGGGAACTTTCTAAAAGCTTGACATCATTAAAAATGATTGACGTAGATTACAGCAGAGATTTTAAACTAAGCGAAATGTATTAAAAATATTTAATCAATATTAGGTTGATGAAATATAAGATGAAGATTATTAGATGCTGTAAGGCAGAAATAGTCTTCATTTTTTTTGTTTTTTCATAAAAGATATGCATATACTTAATAAGAATTAAGTTTGCAATGAGAAATTTTATAAGATTAATTCTAACGTAAAGGCTTTCAATTAACACAGATTGAAAATAAAATCATTAAGTCTAAAAAAGATTACAAAAATAGAAAATAAATCTTGAATGAGAAGATTATATGTAGTAGAATGAATTAGGTTACAAAATTGAGGAAAAGAATACAATAAGCGGCAGTGTTCATTTATGTATAGGATTATGAATGCTCTATTTTTTATCAAAATAATCTATAAATCTTATGTTATTTAGACTATTTAGATATAAAAAAGAGTGGTTCTCTCAATCAGGATATCTATACATTAACCTATACGTTTATAGATGTTATGCAACCTCAATTAGAACAAAAGGAGGGGAAAGAAAGCAGACCGGTAACGGTCATATGAATTTCAAAAGCAATGAGGACGAAAAAAAATATAAGTTTCATTAGTTTTCTACTAGAGCTTATCTTCATTCTTTTTATGACATTGCTGATGCGTAATTCTGTTGATTATTCTTTGCGTTTTGTGATTCTTTATCTTATGATCCAAGCCATGTTTGGGCATTATCGTGTTTCTACTTTATTGATTTGGGAAGAAATTGAATTGTTGATAAAGAGCCATCTTTGTTTCTATTTTGCCAGCCTCTTATTGATCGACATAGGAAGATATAGCATCTATCTAATGGTGATTAATTTGGTGATTACATTATTGGCATTTGTGTACAGTGTATTGATCAATCGAGCTATTCGTATTGTGATGCGTAATTCCTCAAAAGAAAATGTATTGATCATTGGTACTGGCAAAGAAGCAGCTCAGCTTGCTCATGTATGTAAAACCAATCGTTTTTCTTTGATGGATGTGCAAGGCTTTATTAATGTCAATGATGAAAAGCTATTTCCTAATCTACATCAAGAAGTTCTGGTAGAAGGCGATATTTATCCAGTGATCGATCTTTTAAAGAAGATATCAGATTTGGATATCGATACAGTTATTATCGCAATTCCAAATGTTTCTAGAAGTCAAATGAATCATTTTATGAGTATCCTTTACAATCAAGTGGAGAAAATCAAATATCTACCACAAACATCTAGTTTGATTACCTTTGATACAAAGGTAGAAGACTTTGATGGGTTGCTTGTAGTATCTACATCAAGAGGGATGACGAATATTGGAAGTAGAATAATGAAACGAGTAATTGATATTCTTGGTGGATTAGCAGGATGTTTATTATTACTACCATTGATTTGGTATGTTCGTAAGAAGAATCATGAAAATGGAGATAAAGAACCTATTTTCTTCACACAAGAAAGAATCGGTAAGGATGGTAAGCCATTCAAGATTTATAAGTTTCGAACAATGGTACCTCATGCAGAGGAAGTTCTAGAACAATTGATGGAAGATGATTCGGCAATCAGAGAAGAATATGAAACAAACAAAAAGTTAAGAGATGATCCAAGAATTACAGTAGCAGGAAAAGTATTAAGGGAGAAAAGCCTCGATGAGTTTCCACAGTTTATCAATGTGATAAAAGGACAAATGAGTTTAGTAGGACCAAGACCATATCTACCAAGAGAAATCAAGGATATGGGAATGTATTATAACAGCGTGATCGGTTGCACACCTGGAGTTACCGGAATGTGGCAGAGTCATGGAAGAAGTGATGTTAGTTTTGAAGATCGCCTACAGATGGACGATTACTATTATAGAAATTGGAGTATCTGGTTGGATATGACGATACTGATCAAAACAGTAAAGATGGTATTCAAAGGTGAAGGAGCACTCTAATGAAAGATACAAATTGGTATGTATTGTTTGTGATGGGTGGAAAAGAAAAGCAGATATGTGATTTTCTGAATCAGGAATGTAAGGTCTGGAAGGCGTTTATACCTTCTATTGAAATCATTCATACGAAACAAGGAAAAGAACATATCGTAGAGAAAGTAATGTTTCCAAGTTATCTATTCATAGAAAGTGAAATGAAACAGAAAGAATTCCAGAACAAGCTAAAAAGTGCGAAGCAGAAAAAGACTGGAATCATAAAGGAATTAAAGTTTGATGAAGAAACTCCAGCATTGAGAGATTATGAGCGAGATTATCTAGAAGGATTATTGAATGATCAGTATAAAGTGATACCGTCTACTGGATATATCGAGCATGATAAAGTGATGATTACTGATGGTCCTTTAAAAGGCTATGAAAGTCATATCACAAGAATAGATCGACATAAGAAGAAAGCAGTCTTGAGTCTTGATCTATTGCATAAAGAAGTCAATGTGACAGTTTCTTTGGAGATTATAAAAAAGATCTGAATCAGCGTAATAGTTGTCATAAGAGCACTTTACAAAGATACAAGGACATACATAACCGTTCAACACTATAGGTGGGGGAAGGGAGAAGTGTGTCTTTTTTTATTAAGCATCAGCCGTTATGACTGTTAGATAAAACATAATCTTCCATATAGTATTTATAAGAGGAGATAAACAATGAATCAACTAGATGAAAAAAGAGCAGAAAATGAAGAAATTGAAATAGATATCAGTGCATTATTAAAGTTGTTAAAAAAGAACATAAAAATGATCGTATTAAGCACTATATTATGTGCTGTTCTTGCATTATTGATCACGACTTTTTTTATGTCTAAGAAATATGCAAGTTCCGCACGTATCTATCTAAAACCCAATGTGACAGATCAAGGTGTAGTAGATTATAATACGCTGACATCAAACTCTAAAATGGTAAACAATTATATGTCTTTGATGCAAGGTGAAACGGTTCTTTCTAAAGTCGCAGAGAACCTAAACATTAAAGATGTAGAAGAGATAAAGAATTCTTTATCAGTAACAAACTTAAACGAAACAGAGATCATTATTGTGAAAGCTACCACAGATGATCCTACAAAATCTCAAGCAATTGTGAAGAATACAGTAGATGTATTCTTTGAAGAAATGAAGGAAAAGTTGGATATCAAAAACATGACGATATCTGATCAACCTAAGGTAGATGAAACACCGGTTTCGCCTAGCAAGAAAATGAATACTGTTATTGGTGCGGCACTTGGTCTTTTCTTGTCCTGTGGTTATGTATTCCTTCAGTATCTGTTTGACAAGAGATTGAAAACAAAAGCAGAAGCGGAAAGTTTTCTTGGTGTTCCGGTATTAGGAGAAATTCCTTGGTTTGAGGATTAAGATATGAATTTCATTGATATACATAATCATACTGCTTGGGAAATTGATGATGGTATGCCTTCAAAAGAAGATGCTATACAATCATTAGAACAAGCAAAAAAAGATGGTATTACTGCTATGATTTCTACTCCACATTTTGTGCCAGGAACACAAAAGGATGCTGAGATTCATATGATAAACGAACGTATTCAGGAATTAAAAGAGTTGGCAAATTCTTATGATATTAGCGTTTATTCAGGATCAGAGGTGTTCTTGAATCATGAATATCTGGATATGATTGATCAAAAGCAATTTCATACGCTAGCAGGATCTCATTATATCCTTGTGGAGTTTGATGTGCGAAGGAATATGGACAACAATGACTACGCAGAAGATTATCTTTATGAATTGACGGTTCGTGACTATATCCCAGTCATCGCCCATGTGGAGCGTTATTTTCCAAAAGGCATTGATTTAGATCGAGTACAGGGTTGGATCGATATGGGTTGCTTTGTACAAGTGAATCGAACGAGTATTCTTGGAACACATGGTGATGTTTGTAGAAAGAATGCGGAAAAGCTACTTACAGAAGGTATGGTGCATATCATCGCAAGCGATGCACACCGCTCTCAGGGTCATAGAATCACAAAACTGTCGGATGTTTATGAAGAGATTGCTAAAGATTATGGAAAAGAAAATGCAGCACTTTTGTTGAGAGATAATCCAAATCATATTTTACATGATGAGGAGTTAGAAGAGATGCAGATAGTAAAGAAGAAATCTCTATTCGATAAATTCAGAAGGAGAGGAAGATAAGATGGAACGAAAACTAACACCGAAACGACATACAGGGAAGAAAAAGACAGGAAAACAATCACAGTTTGATTTTTCTGAAGTGTATCGCCAATTGAGAACGAACATTGAATATTCTCAATTTGAAGGGGATATTCAAGTGGTCAATTTGACCAGTACAAATCCTGCAGAAGGAAAAAGTAGTGTTGCGAGTAATTTAGCAACCGTAAGTATTGCGAAATATCATAATGTACTTTTAATGGATTGTGATTTAAGAAAGCCGGTACAACATAAGATCTTCAATGTATCTAATAAGATGGGATTAAGTAATTTGATGAAGAACTTTGATAGTTTTGATGTGAATGAAGATACTTATTTCCAGAAGTTCAAGGACAATAATAGTGATGGAAAGCTATATCTACTTACTAGTGGAATGAAGGTCCCAAATCCACAGGAGTTATTATCTAGTGAAAAATTCAAACATTTGATGGAGCAATTGAGAACAAGATTTGATTTCATTGTGATAGATTGCCCACCTGTAGATGCAGTAGCGGATGCGATTCCGGTTAGTCGAGTAACAGATGGAACAGTGTATGTGGTATCAGCAAAGGAAACGAATAAAAACGATGCGAAGGCAGCATTGACACAGTTAAAAAGAAATGGTGCGAATATCCTTGGAACGGTATTAACAAAAGTAGAGGCAGAAGCAAAACATTATTATGGCTATTATTATAGTGAATCGTAATAGTGGAGAACTATTATGAACTATTTTTATGCTTATCTGCCAACGGATGAAGAAAAGAATCAGATTCAGAAGTTTTCTCAAGGCGATTCTTCTCATATTTTTTTCGATGATATTGAGAATGGACCAATTTGGAATCATTTGATTAAAAAAATCAAAAAGAAAGACAATGTTTACATTCCATCCATTGATAAGTTTTCCTTTGAAGAATTGGATTTAAAAGTGAAATTGGAAACCTTAAAGAAATTACATGTGCATCTATTAAATCTTGAGGAAAAAGAAATTGACATTGATTTAATTCTCGAGGTTATGAATTTTGTAGAGACAAGTAAAAAAGAAAGAGCAAAGCGTCTACAAAGAGTTGGGATAGATCGGGCTTTAGAAAAGAAATATAAAGGGGAAGGTAATTTTGGCAGGCCAAAGACACATTTACCTGTCGATTTTATAGAAAATATTCAGAGAATTGCGAATAAAGAAATGACGCATGAAGCTTATCGAGAAATGATTGGAATGAAGCGTTCTACTTATTACAAGCAGGTGCGAGAAGTGAAGGATGCGATGGAGAAAGCGAATAAGGAGGCGGGTAAATGGAAAATATAAAGAAATACGGAAGACATTTCTTTTGGGTAAT
This sequence comes from Hoskinsella mucinilytica, assembly GCF_045223415.1. Taxonomy (NCBI): domain Bacteria; kingdom Bacillati; phylum Bacillota; class Erysipelotrichia; order Erysipelotrichales; family Erysipelotrichaceae; genus Hoskinsella; species Hoskinsella mucinilytica. The sequence continues at coordinate 13,316 of NZ_JBEQZJ010000033.1, forward strand.
GCAACTATTGATAAGCCTTTATTTATTGTATAGTATTTATCGTTTTTTACCTATGAAATATCTATTAATTGCTATTTTGGTTCTAGGTTTATTACTTGGACTTGTGATTTTTATGCAAATTTCGAATAAGACGAATCAGGCTGTAAAAATCGGTAGTAAAGTGTTAGCGATTGTTTTGAGTGTTCTGATGTTATTTATCAATGTCAAGATTGTTAATAAAGCACAAGAAACCATTCATAAAATTTCAAATGGCAATGTGGAAACGACAACGGTTTCTGTATTAGTGAAAAAAGATAGTTCATTTGATAAGATTGAAGATTTAGATGGAAAGTCTTTTGGCATCATGAAAGAAATTGATCGAGAAAATACAGATTTTATGTTGAATCGTTTGAGTGGTCAATTTACAAATGAAATATCAAAGACAGAATATAAAAATGGGGAAGAGATGTTGTCTGAATTATTGGATGGAAAAACAGATGCCATCATTATGAATGAAGGCTTTCGGGATAGTTTTGATTTGATCAACAACAAGTTTGAATCGGAAACAAAGGTTATTTATACTTTGGATCGTGAGAAGGTTATTGAGAATCTAAAGACAGCAGCAGTTACCAAAGAAAGCTTTGTTGTTTATATATCAGGAATTGATACAACTGGTCCAATTTCTACAACCAGCAGAAGTGATGTCAATATGTTAATGGCAGTGAATCCTGTAAAGAAAAAAATTGGCTTGGTCTTTATACCACGAGATTATTATGTTCCTTTGCAATGTCATGATAATGTTTGTCCAACAGGTTCTATGGATAAGTTGACACATGCTGGACTATATGGCGTAGAAGTTAGTCAAGCAACAATTGAACATGTGTTAGGAATTGATATTAATTACAATATACGTATTAATTTTGATACGTTAACGACGATGGTAGACGCACTTGGTGGTATTGATATTACTTCTGATCAGAATGTGACCCTATTACATGGGGAAGGATGTAATATCAAACAAGGTGTTAATCACGTGAATGGGAAATGTGCACTTGGATTTGCGAGAGAACGTTATGCTTACAATGAGGGAGATCGCCATCGTGGTGAAAACCAGCAAGAAGTTATCAAAGCAATGATCAATAAGCTGACGACAAGCAATATCATAAAGAATTATGAGAGCATTTTGAATGGTGTGCAGGGAATGTTTCAAACAAACATGACCACAGATGAAATTACTGCATTGATTCAGATGCAAATAAACGATATGAGCAAATGGGAAGTAAAGAGCACGTTGGTAGATGGTAGTGGAGATATGGTTCCTACGTATTCTTATGGTGCTACTCCGTTATATGTTATGAGGCCAGATAGTGAATCAATCATACAAGCAAAAGCAATGATAGATCAAATTATCAAATAAGGAGATTAAAGAAAATGAAGGGAATTATATTAGCCGGTGGTTCAGGAACAAGATTATATCCATTAACAATGGTAACATCAAAACAATTACTACCAATATACGACAAGCCAATGATTTATTATCCATTGTCTGTGTTAATGAATGCAGGTATCAGAGATATTTTAATTATTTCAACACCACAAGATACACCAAGATTTAAGGAATTATTAAATGATGGAAGCCAATTTGGTATTCATTTAAGTTATGCAGTACAACCATCTCCTGATGGATTAGCACAAGCATTTATCATAGGTGAAGATTTTATTGGTGATGAATCTGTAGCAATGATCTTAGGTGATAATATTTTTGCTGGACATGGATTAAAAAAGCGGTTGAAAGCGGCAGTTGAAAATGCTGATAATGGAAAAGGCGCAACAGTATTTGGTTATTATGTGGATGATCCAGAACGATTTGGTATTGTAGAATTTGATAAGGCAGGAAAGGCTATTTCTGTGGAAGAAAAACCAGAGTATCCAAAAAGCAATTATTGTATTACAGGATTATATTTTTATGATAACAAGGTTATAGATTATGCGAAAAACTTAAAACCATCTTCAAGAGGGGAATTAGAAATTACTGATTTAAATAAAATCTATCTTGAAAAAGAAAAGTTGAATGTAGAATTATTGGGTCAAGGATTTACTTGGTTAGATACTGGAACACATGAAAGCTTAGTAGAAGCAACTAATTTTGTACAGACGATTGAAAACCACCAGCACCGTAAGGTTGCATGTTTGGAGGAAATCGCCTTTTTAAATGGTTGGATAAATCGAGAAGATGTACTGAAATCTTATGAAGTTCTAAAGAAGAATGAATATGGAAAATATTTAAAAGATGTATTAGATGGAAAATACATAGATGTATTACGTTAGAAAGAGGGAATAAGGATGAGTAAAACAATTATAGTTACGGGTGGTGCAGGATTTATTGGTAGTAATTTTGTGTTTTATATGTTGAAAAAGTATAAGGATTATAGAATCGTTTGTTTAGATAAATTAACATATGCAGGAAATTTATCTACATTAAAATCTATCATGAATCATCCAAATTTTAGGTTTGTGAAAGCAGATATCTGTGATCGAGAAGCAGTTTATCGATTATTTGAAGAAGAGAAACCAAATGTTGTGGTAAATTTTGCGGCAGAATCACATGTGGATCGCTCTATTGAAAACCCTGGAATATTCCTTGAAACTAATATCATGGGAACAGCAATTTTATTGGATGCTTGTAGAACTTATGATATCAAACGTTATCACCAAGTTTCTACAGATGAAGTATATGGAGATTTGCCATTGGATCGACCAGATTTATTTTTTACAGAAGAAACACCGATTCATACAAGTAGCCCATATAGTTCTTCTAAAGCCTCTGCAGATCTTTTGGTATTAGCATATTATAGAACCTATGGACTTCCAGTAACGATATCAAGATGTTCTAATAACTATGGACCATATCATTTTCCTGAGAAACTGATTCCTTTGATGATTGCGAATGCATTGAATGATAAACCATTGCCAGTGTACGGAGAAGGTTTGAATGTGCGTGACTGGTTATATGTAGAAGATCATTGTAGTGCAATAGATTTGATTATTCATAAGGGGAAAGTCGGAGAAGTCTACAATGTAGGTGGACATAATGAGATGAAGAATATTGATATTGTGAAAATCATCTGTGAAGCATTAGATAAACCTGAAAGCCTGATTACTTATGTAACAGATCGTAAAGGACATGACATGCGTTATGCAATAGATCCTGAAAAGATACATACAGAATTAGGATGGTTACCTGAAACAAAATTTGAAGATGGAATTAAGAAGACGATTGACTGGTATTTAAACAATCGTGAATGGTGGCAAGAAATTATTTCAGGCGAATATCAGAATTATTATACAGAAATGTATGAGAATCGATAGGTAGGTTGAAGAGTATGAAAGTAGTTGTTACTGGGGTTGCTGGACAACTTGGTTATGATGTGATGAATGAATTGAAAAAAAGAGGGCATGAAGCAATTGGTACAGATATTGCTCCTTTTTGTCATGGTAGTATAGATAATTCTGCTACAACAAACCAACCATATTATTCTTTAGATATCACCAATAAAGAGAATGTACAAAAACTGTTACTTGGTCATAAACCAGATGCAGTTATACATTGTGCTGCATGGACTGCTGTAGATATGGCAGAAGATGAAGCGAATATCAAAAAAGTTAGGGCGGTAAATGTTGAAGGAACAGAAAATATCGCTCAAATTTGTAAAACATTAGATTGCAAAATGATTTATCTAAGTACGGACTATGTTTTTGATGGACAAGGTACAGAGCCATGGAAACCTGATTGTAAGGAATACAAACCGCTTAATGTATATGGAAAAACAAAGCTAGAAGGAGAACAAGCCGTTTCGTCATTATTAGAAAAATATTTTATTGTACGTATTGCATGGGTATTCGGTTTAAATGGGAAAAATTTTATTAAAACCATGCTGAATGTGGGGAAAACACACGATACAATCAAGGTAGTAAATGATCAAATCGGTACACCAACTTATACTTATGATTTGGCTCGTTTACTTGTTGATATGATTGAATCGGATAAATTCGGATATTATCATGCAACCAATGAAGGCGGGTATATTAGTTGGTATGATTTTACTTGTGAAATATTTAAACAGGCAGGTTATTCAACAAAGATAGTACCTGTTACAACAGAAGAATATGGATTATCAAAGGCGAAAAGGCCTTTTAACAGTAGACTAGATAAATCCAAACTAGTTGAAAATGGATTTTTACCATTGCCAACTTGGCAGGATGCGTTAAGTAGATATTTAAAACAAATTAAATATTAGAAAAGAGGGATAATATGGGACAGATTAAGGTTAGTAATTGTCCGATTGAAGGCTTGTATATTATAGAGCCAGCTGTACATGGAGACTCTCGTGGATATTTTATGGAAACATATAACCAAAAGGATATGCAGGAAGCCGGATTAAATATGATATTTGTGCAAGACAATCAGAGTATGTCTACAAAAGGAGTTTTAAGAGGTTTACATTTTCAAAAACAATATCCGCAAGGAAAACTAGTAAGAGTAATCAAAGGAAGTGTTTTTGATGTTGCTGTAGATTTGAGAGAAGGCAGTAAGACTTATGGGCAATGGTATGGGGTTGAATTAACAGAAGATAACAAGAAACAGTTTTATATTTCTGAAGGCTTTGCACATGGTTTTCTTGTATTAAGTGATGAAGCAGAATTCTGTTATAAAGTAACAGACTTTTATCATCCTGGGGATGAGGGAGGTTTAGCTTGGAATGATCCGAGTATAGGAATAAAATGGCCACAGCTTATTGGTGAATATCAAGGATCAGCGAGTGGGGAGAGTTATATGTTAGAGGATGGGACTAAGCTAAAGCTAAGTGATAAAGATCAAAAATGGTTAGGGTTGAAGGATACCTTCCATTTTTAATTGATGGAGGAAATGAATAATATGCAACATGTTTTTATTATAGGCAGTAAGGGTATTCCTGGAAACTATGGGGGATATGAAACTTTTGTTGATAAACTTACAGAGTATCATAAAGATGTAAAGGATTTAAAGTATCATGTTGCCTGCAAAGCAAAAGATACCAATGAATTTGAATATCATAATGCTCATTGTTTTAATATTAACGTTCCCAATATTGGACCAGCTCAGGCAATCTATTATGATGTTGCGGCATTAAAATATTGTTGCAAATACATAAAGGAGCACCATATTTCACATCCAATTGTTTATATTCTAGCATGTAGAATTGGCCCATTTGCAGGACATTATCAAAAGAAGATTCATAAACTCGGTGGAAAGGTATATGTTAATCCAGATGGTCATGAGTGGATGAGAGCTAAATGGTCAGCTCCAGTAAGAAAGTATTGGAAGATATCAGAACAGTTAATGGTAAAGCATTCTGATTTATTGATATGTGATAGCAAAAATATTGAAAAATATATATTAGAAACTTATGATAAATATCATCCAAAGACAACGTTTATTGCATATGGCGCAGAAACCCGAAGAAGCAATTTATCTAATGAAGATTTAAAACTAACAAATTGGTTTAAAGAAAAAGAATTATCATCTAAATCTTATTATCTAGTAGTAGGAAGATTTGTGCCTGAAAATAATTATGAAATTATGATTAGAGAATTTATATTAAGTAAGACAAAAAGAGATTTAGTATTAATAACGAATGTAAGCGACAAATTTTTAGAGAAATTAAAACGAAAGACAAGTTTTGAAAGAGATAAAAGAATTAAGTTTGTAGGAACTGTTTATGATAAAGAACTGTTGAAGAAAATTAGAGAACTATCTTATGCGTATTTACACGGACATGAGGTAGGTGGGACGAATCCTAGTTTATTAGAGGCATTAAGCAGTACAGATTTAAATTTACTATTAGATGTTGGATTTAATAGAGAAGTAGCTGAAGACGGGGCCTTGTATTGGAAAAAAGGAAATGGAACATTAGCAAAACTTATTAATAAAATAGATGAAATGGCTGAAAGCGAAATAAGTAATATTGGTCAGAAAGCTAAAAAGAGAGTGGAAACTGAATATTCTTGGGATAAAATATCTAGTGATTATGAAAATAGTTTTAAAATTGGGTTTCAAAATAAAAGTAAGTGTAAAGGGGATTTAAAATGAAGGTTTTAATGCAAAGTAGAAGGAATTTTTTTTGTTTATCTGGAGGCGATACAATTCAGCTAACAAAAACAAAAAAAGAATTAGAAAAATTAGGTGTAAAAATTGATCTATCGACAGAATTAGAGCCTGACTTATATAAATATGATTTTATTCATTTATCTAATTTAACTAGGATTCAAGAAACATATATTCAAGCAAAAAATGCAGTTAAGCAAAACAAAAAATTTGTTTTGTCTACAATCTATTGGCCGATGGAGGAATTTGAGAAAGAAGGACAAAGGGGATTGCGCAAAATAGTGAATAGTATCTTATCTTTGAATAATTTAGAAAGAGTTAAAGCAATTGTGAAAATTATAAAAAATAAAGAAGAACGGCATAAAGGAAATATAGCAGTTATATTTAGAGGATATAAAGCTATGCAAAAGTATGTAGTGAATAATGCGAGTCTCTTTTTGCCAAACTCATATATAGAATTTGAAATGATGAAAAAGCATATCTGCCCAATAGATGATGATAAATGTATCATTGTACCAAACGCTATTGATAAAGAATTCGCAAAAGAAAGCCTAAATGCAGTAAGTAATGATTTTGAGGAATTCAAAGATTATATTATATGTGTAGGAAGAATTGAACCTAGAAAAAATCAACTTGCATTAGTGAAAGCTTTAGACAATACCAATTATAAACTCTTGCTTGTTGGACAGGTGTCTGATAATCAAAAAAAATATTATGAAGAAATAAAACCGTATTTAGAAAAAAATAATTTTGTGCATATCAAAAAAGTTGATAATTATCAATTATATAATCTCTTTAAAGTTTGTAAAGTCAGCGTATTGCCAAGCTGGCTTGATACTCCAGGATTGGTAAGTTTAGAAGCAGGAGCAATGGGCTGTAATCTAGTAGTAAGTGATAGAGGTTCAACAGAAGAGTATTTCAAAGATCATGCTGAATATTGTCAACCTGATGATCTAAGAAGTATAAAAAAAGCAATTGATTCTGCATATCAGAAAGAAAATGATAGTGAATTACAGAAATTAATTTTTGAAAAGTATACTTGGAAAGAAGCTGGAGAAGTTACTTATAAAGCGTATAAAATGATTATGAATATTTGAAATGAGGAAATTTGATGATAAAATTTGATTTTGATAAATTCTGTTATGGCTGTACAGCCTGTGCTTCCATATGCCCAGTTTCTGCTATAACATTAGAGCAAAATAATGAAGGGTTTATAGTACCTAAAGTGAATGAGGATAAATGTATACAATGCAATGCATGTGAAAGGATTTGTATATTTTTAAACCCACTTAAATCTAAAAAAGATTTGAAATCTTCTAAATTCAATATAATGAGCTTGACAAATATAAAAGAATTACTAAAAAGTACATCAGGAGGCGCCTTTTATGCTATTGCTAAACACTTTATTGAAAATGAAGGATATGTTTGTGGATGTGCATGGAACAAAGAAATGAAAGCTGAGCATATAATCGTAAACACTTTATCTGACTTGGAAAAGCTTCAAGGATCAAAATATGTTCAAAGTGACATTAAGGCATGTATGGAAAAGGTTAAAATTTTAATTTCTGAAGGAAAAAAGGTGTTATTTAGTGGTACCCCTTGTCAAGTTGAGGCAATAAAGCGTGTTGTTAATAACTCTGAGTTATTATTCACGTGTTCTTTATATTGTGAAGGAGTACCATCTCCTAAAGTTCTTGATAAACATATAAAATGTTTAGAAGAAAGATATAATAGTAAAATAATCGATATAAAAATGCGAGAAAAAAAGCCATATGGATGGAATGCACCTAGAGCTGAATATCAATTTTTAAATCAAAAAAAATTATGTAAACTGAGCTATCTTAATGACGAATATATTGAGAGTTTTATTCAAGGTTTGTTTATGAGAAAAAGTTGTTTTAATTGTCATTATAAAGGTTCTAATATAGAAGCTGATTTTATCCTTGGAGATTATTGGGGTGCAAATTATTCAGATATTAAATCTAATAATAATCAAGGACTTTCAAGTGTAATAGTAAGAACTCAAAAGGCTGATGAATTAATAAATAAAGTACAAAACATTCATCTCATGGAAAGTTCCTATGAAAAAGCGGTAAGAAATAATAATAATTTAATTACTTCTATAAAAGAAAATGAGCATCGTGATGAGTTTTTTAAAAATATTGATGATATGGACTTTTTAATTAATGTAAACAGATTTATAAATTATAATTCTATAAAAATGAAAGCTACAGATTTTTTTGATAAAACAAGGCTATATAAATTATTAAGATTTATTCGTAATAGGAGGATTAGATAAATGAAAATTGCTTTAATAACTTTGCATGATACAGATAACTGCGGATCTAGTTTACAGGCATTTGCTTTACAACATTATTTGTTATCCATAGGTCATGATTGCGAAATTATTGATTATGTTCCATCCTATACTAAAAATAATGGAAGACCAATAAAAAACTTTCTAAAGAAATGTATATATTTCAAAGATAAAAAAAACCAAGATATATCTTTCAAAAAATTCAAAAATAGTTTTATGAAATTATCAGATTTAAAATATAAAACTTTTGAGGATTTGAGACAAAGGCCTCCTATTGCAGATATTTATATGACGGGAAGTGATCAACTATGGAATACATATTTTAAGTGTGGAAAGGATGATGCCTATTATTTGAAATTTATAAATAATGTGAAAAAAGTATCCTATGCTGTTAGTCTTGGTAGAAATAATTATACAAATGAAGAAATTAAAGGATTAATTGAAAAAACTAAAGATTATGATAAGATAACAGTTAGAGAGTTAAGTTCAATGGAAATATTAAAAATTAATAATCGAATTGATGCAGAACATGTCTGTGATCCTACATTATTACTAGAGAGGTCAGTGTATGAAGAGATAAAAATAGATTTATTAAAAGAACCATACGTATTTATTTATCTTACATTAGAATCTGATTTATTAGATTTAACAATATTAAAGATTAAAAAGATATATCCTAATCATAAAATTGTTTATTATGGATCATTCAAACCACATTGTCATTGTGATATACACATTCGAACAGCAGGTCCTCAGGAATTTTTAGGGTTAATATATAATGCTAGTTATGTTATTGCTGGCTCATTTCATGCAACAATTTTTTCTATAATTTTTAGAAAAAATTTTATTATATTACCTAGTAAAAACAATGAAAGAATGATACAACTATTAGAAATGTTAGATTTGGAAAAGAACTATATCACTTATGAAACTGATCTAAGTTTCATAAGTAATAACATTGACTATAATCATATATACGAAATCTTGGATAAACATGTGGATTCATCTAAAAAGGTATTGATGGAAATGTGTAATGAAAATAAATAATTTAATGTAAGATAGAAGAATATGAGGTAAATAGATATGAATAATAAAATGATTAGCATAATTGTTCCAGTATATAAAGTAGAGAATGAACTGGAGCGATGTATAAAAAGTCTTATAAAACAGACATATGAAAAAATTGAAATAATTCTTGTAGATGATGGAAGCCCAGATAATTGTCCAAGAATTTGCGATAGTTATGCGAAAAAGGATAATCGTATCAAAGTAATTCATAAAAAAAATGGAGGACTTTCAGATGCTAGAAATTATGGACTAAATGAAGCAAGTGGAGACTATATTTTATACGTAGATTCTGATGATTATTTAGAATTAGATGCATGTGAACAACTAGCAAAAGGAATTACTTCTGATGTAGATTTTATTGTTGGCGCCATGAAAAAAGTAGTTGGCGATAAAGAAAGTTATTTAAGACGATCTGATATCTTACCTAATAGAGTATATTCGGCAAAAGAATTTGCTATTGCATCTATAAAAAATAATGAATGGTTTGCAGGTGCTTCTTTTAATTTGTATAATAGAAAATTTTTGCTAGATAATGAATTGTTTTTTAAAGTAGGATATATGTTTGAAGATCACCAAATGCTTCCCAGATTATATTTGGCAGCCAATAATATAATATATATAGATTATCCTTTTTATAATTATATCATAAGAGAAGAATCAATAACGACTTCACCCAATTCACCAGAAAAAATTAAAATGATTTTAGACATATATAATGAATGGATGGATTTAATAGGAAAGATAAATGATTATGAATATCAAAGATATTTATATGGAGCTTTAGTTAAATATTATTTATATAACGCAAGAAATAAGAAATTTATAGGATGGCAAATTAAAGGCCTTGATTTTAAATTTTCATTTAAGTACGCTTTAAATTTAAAAGAAAAGTTAAAGGTGATATTTTTTTCAATATTTCCAAATCTTTACATAAATATGAAAATAAATTAAGAAATGGAATGCCGAGGAGGAAATAGATGCAATTTTTTACGCAAAAGCAAATTAAAATTACAAAAGAAAGATCCGATGAAATACAAGCTACTTTGATACCATTTGCAATATTATTTCTTATGCTAATGTTAAAAAAAACTTATTACTTTAATCAGAGTTCTTTTTTTATGAGTTTATTTAATATTATAGAGTGGCCAATGTACGCACTTCTATTTTTTATTGGTATACATAAAAAGCATTATCAATATAAAGAAATCATTATCGGTATAAGCTTATTAATAGTATTTATGATTACCTATATAAAGTCAGGGTTTGCAGAGCCATTAAAAGGAACTATTATAGTATTCGGAATGAAAAATATTAATTATAAAGATTTAATTAAGACTATGTATTATGTATTAATTGTTTCAATAATAGTTACATTACTGATGTATATTTTAGGGATTTCAGATGCAGGTGTACAGAGGAGAGGCTCAATTGCTCTAGGCTATATTCAAGTAAATGCTATAGGTTTTGTTCTTATGTTTCTAACTTTTTTAAGTTTATTAAAAAGTGATAATGTAACTAATAAAAATAAGTTTTGGTTATTATTGATTAATATATTTGGTTATATTATTGCTGATAGCAGAACTGGATTCATATTAGCTTGTTCATCTATATTTTTAATGAGTAAAACGGTTTATAAATATATTAATAATCATAAATTAATTAGTACAGTCCTATCTATATTGCCAATTATTTGTTGTATAATATCTGTAATAACTGCCTTAACATATGAAACTAATGTAATATCTCAAATACTTGATAAATTATTGACGAATCGAATTTGGCTAAATCATTATAATCTGACTCATTATAAAATACCGCTTTTTGGTCAATCAATTAGTCTGTGGAATATGACAGATTCTTTTTATAATCCAGTAACTAAAGTTTGGTCGAACTTTATGACTGTGGATAGTACATATGTTATTTCTTTACTTTGTTTAGGCTTAATATCTACTATAGTTATTTTAATACTGTATCAAAGATTGATTATTAAATTGAGGAATCATAAATATTATGGAACTATCATTGTTTTATCATTATTATGTTTATATGGATTTACCGAATCAAGTATGCTAAGCATTTTTATGTTTTTTCCTTTTTTGATTATGCTAAACGATGATTTAAAATATAGAATATCTTAGATAATAATGAACTTAATAAAATATTTAGTTATGAATATCATTAATATGGATTAGAGAGAGAGGTTATGATAAATTGATACCCAAAATTATTCATTATTGTTGGTTTGGAGGTAATCCCTTACCAGAATTAGCAATAAAATGTATTGAAAGTTGGAAAAAGTTTTGCCCAGAATATGAGATAATCGAATGGAATGAGAATAATTTTGATTTAAATTGCTGTGCTTATGTAAAAGAAGCATGTGAAGCTAAGAAATGGGCTTTTGTTTCAGATTATGTTAGATTATGGGCTATGGTAAATTATGGCGGTATTTACATGGATACTGATGTGGAAATGGTTAAACCAGTAGATGATTATTTAAAACATGAAGCATTTTCTGGATTCGAAAGTAATCATTCAGTGCCTACAGGAATAATGGCTTGCGAAAAGGGTTTTTCTCTTTTTCTAGAATTATTATCTGATTATGATAATAGACATTTTATTCTTGAGAACGGATCTTATGATCAAACAACTAATGTAATTGCTATAACTAAAACTTTAGTTAAGTATGGATTGGTTTTAAATAATAATATACAAACCGTGAAAGGATTCACTTTATATCCATTTGATTTTTTTTGTGCTAAAAGTATTGCAGATGGCTGCTTGTATATTACTGAAAACACAAGAACTGTTCATCATTTCTCAGGTTCATGGCATACTCTGACTGAGAAAAGAATAATGAAAATTGAGCAATGGACTAACATAAAGTTTGGGGATAGATACGGAAAGAAAATAGCAAGAATTATTCATTTTCCCCTAAGAGTTCTTGCGAAATTTAAGGAATTAGGTCTAAAAAAAACCGTTTTATTTGTATTGAAAAAATTGAATTGAATATGCTAAGCAATGTCAATGGAAAGGAATAAATAAAATGAAAAAAATAATGTTGGTGTTTGGAACTCGTCCTGAGGCAATAAAAATGTGTCCTTTAGTGAATGAATTGAAAAAACGAAAAGGAATTCAAACTATTGTCTGTGTTACAGGGCAACATAAAGAAATGCTAAATCAGGTCTTATATACATTTAATGTAACACCTGATTACAATTTGTCAATTATGAAAGAAAGACAGTCTCTTTTTGATGTAACTATTAATATTCTTGATAGAATAAAAAAAGTATTAGAAATTGAACAACCCAATGTAGTATTGGTACATGGTGATACATCTACTACATTTGTAACAGCATTAGCGTGTTTTTATTTACAAATTCCTGTCGGTCATGTGGAAGCTGGTTTAAGAACTAACAATATTTATTCACCCTATCCAGAAGAATTTAATCGTCAAGCAGTTAGCATCATAAGTAAATATAATTTTGCGCCAACAGAAATGGCTAAAGAAAATTTGATAAAAGAGGGCAAGAATCAAGCTGATATATATGTTACAGGAAACACAGCAATTGATGCGTTAAAAACGACAGTTAGATCCGATTATTCACATCCTGAGTTAGAGTGGGCAGAAAATAGTAAATTAATTATGATAACAGCCCATCGACGTGAAAATCTAGGAGAGCCAATGAAGCATATGTTTAGAGCGATTCGTCGAGTCATGGATGAACATTCAGATGTTAAAGCAATATACCCAATTCATATGAATCCTACAGTAAGAGAAATAGCAAATTCTATTTTAGGAAATGATGATCGCATACATATAATTGATCCTTTAGAAGTAGTAGATTTTCATAATTTTCTATCTAGAAGTTATTTGATCTTAACAGATTCTGGAGGAATACAAGAAGAAGCACCAAGTCTTGCAAAACCTGTATTAGTAATGAGAGATACAACAGAACGTCCTGAAGGCATTAAAGCAGGGACTTTAAAATTGGTAGGAACAGAAGAAGAGGCGATTTATCAAAGCTTTTCTCAGTTGTTAACTGATAATTCACTATATGCTCAAATGAGCAAAGCGTCAAATCCTTATGGCGATGGACACGCTTGTGAACGAATAGCTAACATCTTGATTGAAAACTAATATATGTTTATATCAATTTTGTAAGATATGTAGAAAAGAAAAGGAGGGTTATGAAAATGAAAAAAATAGGAATTATGACGTGGTATCATTATCACAATTATGGCAGTGCATTACAATGCACTGCACTTTCTCATGTAATAAGAAAATTAGGTTATGAACCGTATTTAATTCAATATCATCCACGTAAAACGACATGTACCATCCCTACATATAGAATTAAAGATATTTATCATAAAGTAAAAAAGAAAGTATATATCAATACTTATGTGCCATATACATCAAAGAGAAGAGAAGAATTGTTCATTGAATTTTTAAAAAGCAATATATCTGAAACTGAAGTAGTAGATACGTTTCCGGAATTATATCAATTAAATGATAAACTAGATGCATTTGTTTGTGGAAGTGATCAAATATGGGCACCATCTTGTTTTGATGACAAATATTTTTTATCTTATGTACAAAACACTTCTAAAATGGTGGCATATGCTCCTAGTTTAGGTGTTAATAAGATAGATGATATAATCATTAAAGAAAAAATGAAATGCTTAATATCAAGATTTAAGCACATTTCAGTAAGAGAAACACAAGGTGCAAAAATAATAAGAGATCTATGTAATATAGAAGCGAATGTGGTTTTAGATCCTACTTTATTAATAGAAGCGAATGATTGGGACAAGATAATTGGCACTTCAAAAATAAAAGAAGTAAATCAGCAATATATTTTATGTTATTTTCTTGGTGATGAAAGAAAATATATGGATACAGTCAAAAAAATTGCGAGTCTAGCAAATTTACAAATTGTAATAATTCCTACTACAACAGGTCAAACAACGATGGTAGAATGTATCAAAGATGATATTGGACCATCTGAATTTCTATATTTAATAAAACATGCTAGTTATGTTTGTACTGATTCATTTCATGGTGTTGCATTTTCAATAAATTATAAAAAACCATTTACTACATTTAAAAGATTTAAAGATACTGATAAAATATGTCAAAATTCTAGAATATATAGTTTGCTCAATTTATTAGGTTTAAAAGATAGATTAGATGGTGAAAAGGAAATAGAGCACTCATTATTAAAATATGATTATAATCAAGTAGAAAGTAAACTGATAGAGCTTAGAAAAGAATCTCTTTGCTATCTTGATGATTCACTTAAAGATGCTACAGATACAAGAGTTAAGACTGAGGAAGCGCCATATTATATTACGAAACAGTGTTGTGGTTGTGGTGCCTGTATGGCAGTATGCCCGACTAATGCAGTATCTGTTTCACTTAACGAATCAGGTTTTTATCAATATACGATTGATGATAGTAAATGTATAAAATGTGGAAAATGTAAAAAAGTTTGTCCAAACAATCTTATTGAAGCAGAGGAATTAAAGGAAATGGTGGGTTTATTTTCATATCGAACTGATAACAGAAATGTACTAAAAAAATCTTCATCTGGAGGAGCTGGATATGAAATCGCTAGTCTTTTGAATAAAGAGCATTATTGGATATGTGGTGTGACGTATGATAATAAAATTGATAATGCAAAACATATACTTATTAAACCAGATAAGGAAAACGAATTAGTTAAAATTCAAGGATCTAAATATATACAGAGCAATTCTGCACCAGCAATAAATAAATTAGCTAATTTGCCAATAAATGAGAAAGCAGTTTTCTTTGGAACACCTTGCCAAGTGGCAGGTTTAGATAAAGTTTTAAAAAGTCAAGGAAGAAGAAAGGATTTTATTTTAGTAGATTTAATTTGCCATGGAGTACCATCGCAAAACATGTTTAATAAATATTTATTTGAAATTAAAGAAAAATATAAGCTAGAAGATCATCCAATTGTAAATTTCCGATCAGGAAAAAATGGGTGGAGAAATATGATGATTTCAATTTCTGATTCTAAAACAGAATATAACAAAAGTGAAAAAAAAGATATGTTTTATTCTTTTTTTCGTTATGGATTATGCTATTTAGAGTCTTGCTATGATTGCCCTTACCGTCAAAAATCTGCTGCAGATATACGTATTGGAGATTATTGGGGAAATAAGTTTGAATCTGAAACAATAGGAGTTTCTATGTTGTTAGCAAATACTGAGAAAGGTTATGAGATATTAAAGAAAATCCCTGGTAATTTAAAAGAGCAAAATAAAGAAGATTATTGGACGATTCAATATCCTTATAATCCTCCTAAACCTATATTTTATGATTCTTTAATAAATGAATTAAAAAGAGAGGATATCTTATTATCTGATCTTCGAAAAAAATATGCTCGTGCTTTTGAAAAAAGAGAAAAAATAGGTAATTTAAAGTCTATTTTAAAAAAGATAGGAAGGAATAAATAAGTGAAAGAAAAGTATAAATATTTGTCGAAAAATGTTTTATTGTTTTCAATTAGTGGTTTTGTTCCTAAAATCCTATCTTTTTTATTAGTGCCGTTATATACAGGAATTCTAACTACTAAAGAATATGGCATATCAGATCTGATTTCAACAACTGTAATGTTGTTACTACCTATTTTTACATGTGATATTCAAGATGCAGTTATGAGATTTGCAATGGATAAAAAGTATTCCAAAAAAGATACTTTTACAGTAGGAATGCAAATTTTGCTTTTTGGTGGAATTATAGTAGCTTTGGGGGCATTCATAATTTATAAGTTAAAATTGATAAATGGTTTATATTTACTTTTTGCTACTATAATGTTTATTACAACAGCAATCTACAATAGTTCATCATTATTTTGTCGAGCGATTGATAAAGTAAAAGTTATTACGTATGCTAGTATTATAAATTCGTTTGTGACTCTGATTGCAAATATCGTTTTACTTGCAGTAATCCCACTCGGATTAACTGGTTATTTAATTGCTAATTCATTAGGTTCATTTATTGCACTCATATATATTTTTTACAAGGCAAATCTCATTCAATATTTAAGGACTAGAATCAATAAAAAATTAAGAAAAGAGATGCTTTTGTATAGTTTTCCTCTAATATTTAGTGTAATTGCATGGTGGATAAATAATGCTTCAGATCGTTATATATTAACATGGATGTCTGGAATTGCTATTAGTGGAGTATATGCAGTTTCATATAAAATACCAAACTTATTATCGATGTTTCAAAATATTTTTGCACAAGCTTGGTCTATCTCAGCCATTAAAGAATTCGACAAAAATGATAAGGATGGGTTTATAGGTAATACATATACCTTGATGAATTTTGCAATGGTAGCTGGTTGTTCATTCATAATGTTAATTAATATTCCTTTGGCAAAAATTTTATATTCAAATGAATTTTATGTTGCATGGAAATTTGTGCCTCCACTTCTGATAGCGGTAGTATTTAATGCAATGGCATTGTTTATTGGCAGTGTTTTTACAGCAGTAAAAGATACTAAAACTTTGTCATACACAACAGTTATTGGAGGATTAATAAATACGATTTGTAATTTTATTTTAATATATTTTTTTAATGCATATGGAGCAGCTATTGCAACATTAATCGGTTATGGCGCAACATTAATTTTAAGAAGAGTGATATTGCGTAAGTATATCTGTATAAGAGTAAATAATAAGCGAGATATTTTGTGTTATATGATTTTAGTTGCACAAATGGCGATCGCTTCTTTAGGCTGGATTTCCATAATTTTACAAGCGTGTCTTTTTATTTGTATTGTTATTTTATATAAGACAGAGTTTAAAAAAATTATTTTATTGTTTATAAAAAAATAGATTCTTAATTTAATAAAGGCAATATTTTCTGTACAAAAAAGCCTGTTTTTAGTAGCTGGTTTCGGGAATAGAATGGTACCAGTTACCTCAAACATTCTTAAACCATTAGTATAAGTTCAGGATAAAAAATATCAAAAGTTTGCTAGATGCATGTATTAATGTTGGTATAACTGATATCACTAAACCAATACCATTTTTAGTATTTAAATTGTACATGATTTACTAGAAAATGAATATTTTTTAGAATCATATTTTATTGGGATGAAGTTGCATTGTAAGAATGTAAAGAAAAATATAAGATATATGTGAGAAAGACGAGTAAAGATGATATTATCGAAATCGATACATTTAATGAATTAAAGGCTATAGACTATGTTTATGATATTCAAGAGGAATAACGAGAATTTGATAGAAAAATGATTTAAAATATATATCTTATTTTAAATTAATTGAAGAAAGAGAATGAGGAATTATGGATAAATTTAAATTTGAAAAGTTTAAAATTGATTTGATGAAGGGAAAAGTCACTGTTAATCAATTAAAACAATTAAAAGTCGAAGGTACAAAAAATCAATTTTTTTGGTTCATAAAGTTTTTAATGTATCAAAGAAATTTTAGCGATATTTATTTTCCTAAAGAATTAAAAAATTTAATAGCAATTGACAATATTCCATGCCTTGTTGAGGTTGAGGGGGAAGCTCTTGATTCAATTATTATGAGAGAATTTAGCTTTTATGTTCAATGTTTTCTAGTCTATCAAGTGGAAATAAATGATTTCTTATATTTAAGAGATTGTTTTGAAAAAAAACTAATTCTTAATGATTTTGAAGAAGCCTGTCAAATCCTGAAAAATATTCATAGTAATTATGGAGTTTCACATTGGTTGTTAGATGCAGTATTTGTATTAAAATCATTATCCAATAACGAGATAGAATATGTTTCATTTTACAGAAGTTTAAAAAAGAATAAAGATAAGGTAACAATCAAAGTAATAGAGTTATTCAAAGAAAAAAACAGAAACAGTAGTACTGAATCGGCATTTCGAGAAATAAAGACAAAAAATTTAGAAGATATTGATATAGGTGTTAAAAAAATAAACAGAAACTATAGTGCCTATAAATTCTATCTTGAATCTCTTGTTCAATTTGATTGTATTACTGATATAAAACAAACTGTTCCTCTTGTAAAATCAATCTCTTTTTTACCATTAATTGATAAATTTTTATTATTTGAAAAAATAATCTCTGTTGTTATAACAAATCAATTGTTGCCTTTAAAAAAAATAGTATCATTATGCAAACCGTTAAATAATGTTTTCCCTTATTCATTTTTAAGTAAAAGCAGTTTTGATTTAGAGAAAATTGAAACTAATCTAAGCTTTCAGGTTGAAAATGTAAATAAGTTATTTTTTAATGAAAAATATGAAGAGTGCTTAAGTGCTTGTTTAAACGCTCTTAATGAAAATGCTAATTGTTTTTCATTAATTTGCTTGGCAGGTAAATGTTGCTTAATACTTAATACAGATATTGAAAAGAATACAGTTTTAAATAAATTGATTTATTCGGTGAAATCACTTTTCATGTTTGATGAAAAACGGATAAATGATATTTATTTTAATAGTAAATTATTATCGCTTTTTTTAAACTCAACAATATTTTATGATTTTAATTATATTTTTGAAGACTGTAATGATATGAAAAAAAGTAATGTAGAATATAGCTTTTGGATGAAAAATGTATTTTCAAAAACATATTATTATTCTTTTGATGAAATATATAATAAAAATATTGTTTCAGAAAATAGAGCTAGTAATGAAATCCAGTATAGAAATAATTGGGGTAAATGTTTTTTGTTAGCGAATCAGCAAGAAAATATAAATTTAGGAAGAATAAGTAGAACAATTAAATCTGCACTTTTAAAAGATATTGAATTATTAAATGATTATTATATTGAAAATATAGAGCGGTTATCAAAACTTAATTCTGTAGATAGATACTGCTTCATAGAAATCGCAAAAATACTTTTAGATAAAAAAGAAAAGAATTTAGATATAATTGGTGCAATTACAATATTTAATGATTTATATTTAGAATCGATGTTAGTAGTCAAAAATATTGATTATAGGGAACTAAGTGCTAAAATTTTAGAATCAGAAATTGAGCAAAAATGTCTGAAATCAATAGATTATTTAATTTTTTCTTATATAATTCAAATGAATAGAGTACAGGCTACATCTGAAAGTATGAAATTAACAAAATATGCTATAAACTACATAAAATTGAATGGAATAGATGTTTTTGATGTATCATTTATTCCAAATGGCTATATGGAAAAAAAGAAATATTTGTTTATGATTTATTATATTTGCAATGTGAACTGGATAAAACATTATTATTTAAACGTAAATAAGAAAGTGTTAAAGCCAATAGAGCTATACAAAAAAAGATTGTGTTTGTTAGATATAATTAAAAAAAGCGGTTATGATGTTGATCTAGATGAATTAAATTCTGAAATAGAGAAATTAATTTATGACAGAGATATTTCGTTCATTAAAAAAAATAAAAATAGTGGGCATGTAGATTTAGGAGTAATTAATTTGACTGATGTTACAAAAAGTGAAGTTCTTAATGCTTTTACCCAAATAAAAACACAAGATATAATGCTTAGAAGTGAAGCTGAAAAAAACTCAAAATACTATTTGCTAATGGAAGCTTTTAAAAAATACAGAAAAGATTTTATCAGTAAAATGGATGTAGTGATAGGCCATATTCGACATAATAAGTTTAATAATATTTTAGATTTATTGCAAAAAAATGATTTATATATTAGGAAAAGTGAGAATTTTAATTATAGTCCCAAATTTATAGATGATTTAGTATTAGAGGAAAAAATTATTTCATCTTTTTCTTCTAAAGTTAATGCAAAAATTGAATTCATAAGATCAAAAAAATTAGGACCTTATGATGAGAAAAAGAACGAATATGGAATTCATTTGTTTATAGAGCATGATATCATATATGACGCATTTACGAAATTAAATCTTGAAAATATTAACAATTTATATGACACTTTTTATAAATTATTAGTAGATCAATTGAAAATGGAACTTAATAGAGTAAAGAAAGAAATTGTTGATTCTTTAAGAGAATTCTTTTCATTTGAATTTGATGATATGCTCAAAGCTTTATCAAGACAAAAAAAGTTAAGTGAAAATTTAAAAAAATCAAAATTAGAATTGGAAGACTTTTATAAGAATCTTGAAAAATGGTTATCATATAGCGAAGAATCTACCAAGCAAAATTATTCAATAGACGTTTTTGTAGATGATTTTATACAGGCGTGTATCAAAAAAGGATTAAATATAACATATGAGAATAGAAAAGAAGAAAGAAGAAACGTTAATATAAAAGATATTTCTCCATATAAACTGAATATGATTTTGGAAAATTTTTTAAGCAATGCTATAAAACATTCTGGCTTTGAATCACATGATCTAAATATTATTATTGAGTTTACAAAACTTGATGATAAAATAGCATTTAAGTTTTCAAATAAAATTTCTCAAGATATTAGTGATGAGGAAATGGATAACCGTATTAAGATGATACAAGAGAGAATTGATAGTAAAGAAAGAAGAGATGAAGATAAGAATATTTCTTTTGGTAACGGCTACTATACGGTGATTGAAATTTTGAATGAAGTTATTAGTAATGGATGGAGATTAACACCAAATTATGACAGAAAAAACGGTGTATTTAGCATATATTTAGAGTTACTAATAAGAAGAGAGGAAAATTAAATGAATAAAATTTTGATTATAGATGATGAGTTGGATAAACAAAAAATGTTGACAGAGTATTTTGAAAGTAAAAACTGCTGTGTGAAAATTGCTAATTGTGTAAATGAGGCTTTAGAAGTTTTGTTAACAGAAGAAAAATTTGAACTGTTAATATTAGATATGCATTTGCCTGAGAATAAGGACAGTATTGCTAACATGATGGGTGGATTAGAAATTGCAAAATTTTTATATATCAATAATTCTGATTTTCCTTATTTGGTATTTACACAGTATGAAGAATTCAGTACTGAGATGGATTCTAATAGAATATTAGAAAGTAAATATTATGAGCCAGCAAAATTATCAAACAGCTTTTATCAAGATATAAAAAACATAGCGGAATTAAATGCATTCCTTAGTGATTTAAGCGAAAAATACCTAGGAGCAATATTATGTTGTTATACAGATGATTATTGGATCAAATACATTGATGCTCTTTTACGAACATTATAAAATATAAAAAACAGTAATAAGTAAAATGGAGGATAAAATGAAGATTTTATTAATTGAGGATAGTGATGGAAAACGTGATGTGAAAGAATTTTTGAAAAAAAACAAACATGAGCTCTTTATTTTTCAAACTGTTGATGAAGCAAAAGAAAGATTGATGAACAAGCAATATGATATTGTTATTACAGATATGCAAATACCAATTGATCTTACCCAAGGACCAGAAGAAAATGGTGGAATCATGCTATATGATTATATAATACATGAGGATGAAATCTTTCAGCCTAAAGGAGTTATAGCTATTTCATCTTATGTAAATAATGATATAGTTGTAAAATGTAATCAATTAGGCTTACAGATCATAGACTACAGCAAAGAAAAAGACGAATGGGAACATCAGTTAAAAGATGCCATAAATAAATATGAAAATAAAAATAAGATTGATGTTGCAATAGTCAATGCAGTTGAAGTAGAATTCGAAGAAGCTAAAAATACTTTTGGTGGATCGGAAAATGCTGATGGATTTTATGAAAGCGTTCTATCTAATGATTTAAAAGTTCTTGTTTGTAGCCCTTTGAGCATGGGATTGATACCAATTACAGAATTAATTACGAAGCTGATTGTCAAATATGATCCTGAAATGATAATAATGACAGGAATAGCAGCTGGCTTAGGAAGCAAGGATAGTAAAGGATTTTGCGATGTTTTGGTAGCAGAATCAGCTTGGGATTATTCATCTACTACAATACAAGATAATGAAGAAAAGAATGACTTTACAGTTATTTATAATGCTTCTCCAAACAAAATAGATGTAGATTTAAGAAAAATATTTAATAAATATAAAGCTAATAAAGATCTATGTTCACAACTAAGGAAAGACATTTATAACAGTGATATTAAAATACATGTTGGTCCCTTTGCTTCAGGAACTGCTGTGATTAAGAGTGAGTATTATATCAATAAAGTAATTTCACCACTAAATAAAAAATTTATTGGACTAGATATGGAAACAGCAGGATTATATTATGCAGCCTTAAATTCTGATAAACATCCTGTATATTTTATATCTATGAAGTGTTTGAGTGATTGGGGTAATACTGAAAAAAATAAGATTTATCAAGAAAAAGGAAGCCGTATTTCTGCAAAACTGGCTTTGTACTTTTTAGAAAATGATTATAAAAGTTTTATTCGTTTAAAGAAAAAATAAAGTTTTGTTTTTTTTCATTCTAAATATCTCAATCAAAAAAAGTTGTAGATCGGCTCTGTACAATATGTTACTATTTATATAGAAATCAAAAGTAAATGTAGACTAATACAAGTTGGAGGCATCATGGGAAAAACAAAAGAAGAATTAAAGCATGGATCAGATGTATCGGAATTTGTAATAAAAAAGATAGAAGCAGAATTAATAATACATTAAAAAAAGTATGTGAAGAAAAGTATGTGAAGTAATAAGTATGAGATAGAGTTCATTGAAATAGGCTCCGATAAAGATTATGTGCATTTTTTGATTCAAGCGGTACCTATAATGAATCCTGCAGAAATAATCAAGAAAGTGAAAAGTATAACAGCAAGAGAAATATTCAAAAGAAATCCAGAAGTAAAAAAAAGCGATTATAGGGCAATGTCATTAAGTTAAGAAACAGAAGGAAATTAAAAAGTCCTCCTGTTTTTTATTTTGCTAAAATTTGCTTTTTTTCATTGACAATTATTCAAAAATCGGGACGCTTCGCTACTCTCAGCGTCTTTGTAGGTAGTTGAGGAGGTAAATCTTATGACATTTACTAAACTACTTATATTTCTTTGTTCTTTAGATTTCAGAAACGTTAACTATGGTGATATACATGCCTAATTATTCTAAAAAAGTTATATCTTCTTTTAAAAAGATTGTTAGAGATTTAGCTGCTCAAAAATCAAGTCTTAATCTCGTTGCGAATGCTTCTGTTGATTTCACCAGAAATAGAAAGCTCCCTTTATCTGATATGCTTTTGCTGATTGTTTTTATGTCCGCCAAGCCTATTAAAGAAGAACTTTTTGACTATTTCGACTTTTCTTTAGCTACTGCTTCTTCCAGCGCTTTTGTTCAAGCCAGAGATAAAATCCTTCCTGATGCTTTTGAATCCTTATTTCACAATGTAAATGACGCTTTCTCCTACTCTAAGACTTATCATGACTACCGTCTGATTGCTGTTGATGGTTCTGATCTCCCTATTTCTTATGATCCTAAAGATACCGAAACTTTGCAGGGACTTAGTGATGAGCACAATGGTCATAATCAATATCATATCAATGCCGCTTTTGATATCTTAAACAACTGCTATACAGATGCTATTGTAAATAGTGCAACTCATTCCGCCGAACAAGAATCTATGTGGAGAATGGTAGAAAGGTATAAGGGCAGTAAAGCGATTTTTATCGCCGATAGAAGTTATGCTACATGGAATAACATGGAACACATCAAACATGCCGGTCAATTCTTTTTGATTCGAGCGAAAGACATTTCCTCCAATGGTTTACTTAAAAAATTCAAGCTGCCTGATGGTGAATTTGACGTAGATATAGATACTATTTTAACTACCAGGCAGACCAACGAAGTGAAGGAGAATCCTGATACATATAGGTTCCTTTCGTCTTCTTCTACTTTTGATTTTATTGATAAGGATACTTCTTTTTATACTGTAAATTATCGATTGTGCGTTTTAAAATCAATGGTAAAGAAGAATATGAATCGATCATTTCTAACTTACCTAGAGAGTTGTTTACTCCTGATATGATTAAAGAACTCTATAATATGCGCTGGGGCATTGAGGTATAATTCCGTTATTTGAAATACGCTGTTGATTTATTGGCGCTTCATTCAAAGAAAAGAACATTCATTTTGCAGGAAATCTGGGCAAGAATGATACTTTTTAATATCTGCATGATTATTATTAATCATACAGCGGACAAACTAAACTCAAAAAACAAATGGGAATATGCTATCAATGTCACCAGAGCAGTCCATTTGATACGTGATGCAAGTAAAAGAAAAGGTGGTGTCCCACCTGATCTCGATAAATTAATCCGCAGTGAACTTTCGCCGATACGTCCGAACCGACATGTTAAACGAAAGATGAAGCTCAAGAGCTTCATACGATTTAATTATTGTATCTCATAACATCGTTATTATAGCACACATTTGAAAAAAAGTTCATTTTCAGAACTTCTTTTCATTACGCTTAAATTGTAGATTTTGACTGATGTTTTTTTGCTTTTATTAGCAGTACTCTTTAGTTTACCTTTTGCTTAACTCTTAAGTATCCTTAACTTAATGACATTGATTATAGGGAGGGAACTTTTGGACGAGTGACTATTTCGTTAATACGGCAGTATCAAGTGGTAGTGAAGCAGTGATACGTGAGTATGTGAAAAATCAAGGAATTGAAAAAGAATATAAGCAATTGCTCCAGCAGGAGCAATTAAACTTGAATGTTTTTGTGTGATAGCAATGAATGAGCTATGCCCGTTACAGATACCTAGTTGCTTGTAGCAGGGTAGTTCACTTTAGTATAGAATTTAAGGGAATTGAGTTGATACAAAATAAGAATAAACTTAAATATATCGCAATAAATGATGAAAGAGGGTCTTTAGACAGTTTCCTAAAGATTTATTATCTAGAATTGCTTTAATTCACAAGGATAGAGCTTTTAAACGTATCATTTCTACATCAATGGTTTTATATGAGAATTCATTTGAAAATATGTTGAATAACCAAGGGGTAAATTATGCAATTTTCAATGATTAACCTTTTCAATGTATAGAAACAAAGTAACAAAACTAAGAAATGTAGAATATAATTAGGCTATATTAAATGAAATTTAGTATTATATACAAAATAAATACCACCCAAAAATCTAAATAAAGTATTATAAAAATATCCTATGCATGTTACTACATAGAAATGTAAAAATATACTACTCAGCCATTATAATAATAGGCAGGTGGTGAAATGATGGGAATAGAAAATACAGAAGGAATAAGGAAAGATGATGAAATTGAAATTGATATTTCAGCATTATTGCATCAGCTATTGAGGTTTTGGTGGACGATGGTATTGGGAGTTGGGATAGGCATCTGTTGTGCATGGTTTTATACGACCAAATGTATGACACCAATGTATTCCGCATCTTCTATGGTTTATATGAGAGGAAGCGATAATGATGCAAATCCTGCGGTATCCTTGCAAGAATTACAAGTTAGCACAGAATTAACCAATGATTACGAAATCATTTTCAAAAGTAGACCAATCATGGAAAAGGTAATCAAAGCATTGGATTTAAAAATGTCATATAAACAACTTGCTGCTCGAGTTGAAATATCAAATCCAACGGATACAAGAATTCTAAAAGTATCTATCAAAGACAAGAATCCTAAGATTGCAAAAGATATTGTGAATAAGATTGTCTATTATGGTATGGAAAGTGTTGAAGAAATAGATTCTAAGGAGCCATATCTCATAGAGGAAGCAATAGAGGATCATGATAAGGTTGGTCCTAATCTGAAAATGAATGTCCTCATTGGTGGACTTGTTGGTGGCATTTTAGTGGCAGGAATTATTTTGCTCCAGTTTTTATTAAACGATCGTATCGTATCAAGTGATGATGTAGAAAAATATCTTGAGTTACCTGTTTTATGTGAGATTATGGAAGATGACTCTTTTAATTATCAGAAAAGGGGGAAAAAGAACTATGGTAAAAATAGAAGAAAATCATCATAATAAAATAATTGAGCAAGATATGAAAGAACAAACAATCATCCAATTACAAGATATCAAACTGGGATCAAGTGTAAAAGAATCTTACAAGACACTTCGTACAAATCTTCTATATACCGAAGCTACAAAGACGATTGCAATTACAAGTACATTGCCAAATGAAGGAAAATCTGTGACAGCATACCATCTTGCTGTTAGTTTTGCTAGTGCTGGAAAAAAGACATTATTAATTGATTGTGATTTAAGAAAATCAAAGTTGTATCGTTATCTTCATGTATCTAGAGAACTCCCAGGGCTTAGTGAATATCTAAGCAGGCAAATGGGAATGAATATATATCAAACAACATTTCCTGATTTGTTTTTGATGTTCAGCGGAAAAATCCCACCTAATCCTACTGAGTTATTAAGTAATGAGCTATTTGAATTAATGCTATATAAATGGAAAGAAGAATTTGATTATGTCATTTTAGATACTCCACCAGTGAATAGTGCAGTGGATGCATCTATTGTTGGCAGATATGTGGATGGGATCGTTTATGTTGTACGAAGCGATTATGTGAAACGTAAGTTTGTAGAAAAAAGCAAGAAAATGATACAAAGAAATGGAGGGCATATTGTAGGAGTGGTACTAAACCGGCTAGATCAATATCATGCAAATTATTATGGTTATTATGGAGAAACTGAATAGGAGTTTAAAGGGGGACTGATCAATCGATTGGTGCTTTTTTACTTTACTTACGTTTGAATAGAATAAACAGGCACAGTAATCATAACTATGTGATACAATATGAACGAAAGGATGAATGTTGATAGGAATATATGTAAATCCAGATAATGAAAACTTAAAATTGTAGGATGCGCAAGATAACGTGTTTATGTGAATATGGGTTCTTTTCAAAATGATATGACTGTGATTCGTTCCAGAGAAAGAAGCTTATATTATCAAAGCAACTACACTAATATTCTCAATCAATGTGCATGCATGTTATATGGAACGATAGGATAACAATGAAGACAATTTAAAATAAAATAGAACCTTTCCTGTGGTAAAATAAAAGGAGGAAGATGAGGAGTAATCATTATGAGCAGAGAATATTTAAAACAGGAGTACCGAAAAGCAATCAAGAATCAATTAGCACAACAGGATCCTATGAAAACAGTAATTGTGTATCATCATTTGTTGGAAATTGGGTATGATGAAAGTCGTGCTGTTGATGCACTCGCATATCAATTGGAAATGATGCTGTTAGACATGTTATCTGAAAATAAAAATTTTGATGAAGAAGTTTGGAACCGTAATTTAGATGAATTGATGAAAGAAGAAGAAAAAGATGTGGTTTTGAATGCTTATCAGTTAGAAAAGGTCGAAGGACGTTTAAGAAAAGAATATGGATATATTGCACATGGTGAGGAGGATTATTACTTAGATGGGCTTAATTTATATGAGAATAATCTGAAGTCACTGGCGCAACGTCATCAACTGAATTCTAGAGAATTGAAAAAAATTGTAGAAATGTGGATGTATTTCTTATATGGAAGTCTTCATGATACGACTTATGATTTTTCTAAAGTTGCAGATGAAGATCTGATTGGAATGGCAAAGATGCTTGATTACAATAGCAATATACTTCATAATGAAACCTTATTTGAAAAAATAAAAAAAGAACATCCTGATTTAGATTTTAGTTTGAGAGAGAATTTGGATAGGGTTTTTAAAATGTCGTTTCTTTTGCTAGGCAGAATTTATGAAAGTATGCGATTTTGGGAAAAAGAGTTGGGCAGTGATGGTTACCTATCGTATCTTAAACAGATCGGCGAATTTGATGTTGAGGATGATATCTAAAAAAGAAAGTATAAATTACATAAAATGATAGGAGTGTTGATCAAAAGATGAGCACTTTTTTTCTAGTTGAGAAATCAGTGTTTGAGCATATAAAAGTCTTAATATGAGCAAGCAATGATTTCTATGGGATGGCACTTGAAAATTGGTTGATTTTGTTGTTGCAAAATTCTGAAAGTATGATAAAATCAGCACATCTTATAAAAATAGTTAATTGTATCGTATTTCAAAAAGAGAAAAGCTTTCTTGTTTCAATTATAAGTAAAGGATATTAAAACTTTACTAATTGTTTCATCATTATATGCTGAAAAACAGAAGAAAGCGAGGAATACTATGAGCAGAGAATATTTGAATGAGCATTATCGTCAAGCAGTACTCAAGCAGTTAGAAGAAGAGAAACCAAAAATGATTACATTGGTGTATGAGCACTTATTAGAAATTGGTTATGAGGAGGATCGAGCAGTTGATGCAATAGCATTCAAAATGGAATTGCTGGCTAAGTACCATGAATTAAAGTTTCAAGAAAATTGGAATTACACTTTAAAAGAAATGATGAAGGAAAAAAGTAAAGATGGTATAGTTCTTGGTTTAGACAGTATTGCAATGCGTACCAAGGATATGTTTGGCGATATAGAGGATTGGGAACAAGATGTTTATAATATGATATTTAAAGAATTTGAAGAGTTTCTTGCTAGATTGAATGATTATTTTGAATTTGAATTTGAGGATTTAAAGGTAATCATAAAACTTTGGATGTATATGACATTTGGAGATCTTTATGAAATTACTTATTCATTTTCAATTGTTGTCAATGAAGATTTGATTGGAGCTGCAAGGTGTCTGTATATGATAAGCAATCCCTTTTATGATGAAAAATTGATGGATATGATAAAAAAGAGATATCCAAAGATAGATATCCATTTCGTTGATACAAGGGAAGAGATGTTGAGAATGAACTTTATTGTCCTGAATGGTATATATGATCATATGCTTGCAATGGAAAAAGAATCAGGCAAAGAGGCTTATATAGAGCATTTGAAACATTTGCGAAAAAAAGATGATGCTAACGGTATTTAAATGATTGAATCGAAGTCATAAAATACGGAAATTTATAAAATTATGAACATATAGGTATTGACTATGATGAGAGCCAATACCTATTATTTTAATGCTATAGTGATATAAGGATCATAAGGTAGAATATCAGGTATAAGAGAGTAAGAAAAAACGAAGCATTTCTTTGATAGAACTTTATGTTGAATGTCTTCATTATGTAAGGATAATAAGAAATTATCTGTAGATGAGGAGAAAACATGATGAATTATTATATTATATGTGATTTTCGTGAAGACTTTCCTAGTGTGAATGGAAATAATCGATATTACAATGATCATCCAAGAAAAGATTCTGTTATTGAAATATGCAATCTATTAAAAGAAAAAGGCTATAAATGTGAAATTTTCGGAGGTGTAAAAAAACTAATTCATTATTATGATAATAAAATATTAATGCCGAATGGTCTTTACATAAATATGTCTGATGGTTTGAATGAAGAATATTGTCGCATGCAAGTTCCTATTATGGCAGAAATGCTAAATATTTTTTTATCAGGTGGAAATTCATTTTTAGTTGGGCTTGCAAATAATAAATATTATGCAAATTGTGCAGTCGAAAAAGAGGGATTTCTTGTTCCTAAAAGTATTTTATTTGATTCTCTTTATACATTTTATGATTTAGATTTTATTAATATAAATTATCCGGTCATTTTAAAACCTAACACAGAAGGATCGTCTATTGGTATATCCGAAAAAAACATTTGTCATACTTATGATGAAGCAAGATTAATATATGACACATTGAATCAGAAGTATAATGAGATTATAATGCAAGAATATATAGATGGTTATGAAGTTACAAATATGCTTGTAGGAAACAAGGGAAATTATGTTTTAAATGAAGTCGTTATGACATTAAAAAATGGAAAAGAGTACTATATAGATACAGTATTATCACAAGATGATAAAGCAAACAAAAAAACAATAGATATCATTGCTGATCAAAAGCTACCAAAAGCTGTAATAGAAAATATAAAGCATACAACCATAAGTATTTTTGAAAAATTACATTATAAAGATATTATAAGAATAGACTATAGAGTTACAAAAGACTTTAAAGTATATTTCATTGAATTAAATACAGTTCCTAGAATTAGTAGTACAACAGAATTGGGCTTAATGTGCAAACATGCTGGTTTAACATTTGACGAGTTTCTATGTTTATATGTTGATTCTATTGAAAAAAGATTTAATCATGAGTCAAAGTAACGATCCAACAATCAAATGGCACACATTCATAATCTAATTCTGGCTGAGGGAAATTTTTAAGATATCCCTTCATTTCAGGAATGTTCTGAATTAATCTATGCAACTTTAATTCAGAACTTGTTCCTTCTACTTCCTTCAATATAGCTAAAATTTGTTTTTTTGAAGCAGTTATATCTCCACATTTAAAATTTATATAAGCTGTATTAACGGCTACTTTACGCAATATATCTGGATAGAAGAGATGATAATACTCTATATGTTCATTAATTTCTTTTAAAAGTCCAATAGCATTATTAGTATACCCAAGCTCTATTTTACAAATAGCAAGATTACACATTAAAGCAGTTTTTGTATAAGGAGAGCGATTCCAAAAAAGTGCCTCTTCAAGTTTTTCACAGGCTATAGAAAATTCATTTTTTATCATATGTAATACTGCTAGATTATTGAGCGAATAAGAACACTCATGTGGTTTGTAATTAAGTAAACTATCGATTGTTTCTTCAAAAAGCATGTTCGCCTCATCATATTTCCCCATTCGAAATAAAATCACCCCCATATTATGCTTCACACAGTCAATCATATAATTTTTTTTATAACGTTTCAAAATTTGTAAAGAAAGTTGTAATTTTTCAAGTGCTTCTTCATTAGGTAAAAAATCTTCTGAATTTTTTAGTACATATCCATCTCCTAATGTATAATTTTTATTTTTTTGTTTTCTTGTTGATGCAATATAATCATTAAATTTTTGTTCAGCTAACTTCTTTTTGTCTTTCATCTCTAATAACACACATAACTCTATATTAAGTAATAACAGCTTATTATTTCTGCTTTTTGCATAAATATAGGCTTTTTCAATATATAAAAGAGATAATTTTTTTTCTCCAAGGATACTAAAAGCTTTTGCCTTTAAAAAATAGAAATAAAAATCTTTAAAATCTACGCCAGCAGTGATATCTATGATTCGCTGATATTCTCCGGTATGATATAATGTATCTATAGCAAACAGCATTTCTTTTTTATTTAAGAATTGATTAACGCTACATAAACTAGACAAGACACTAGAAGCCTGGCTATATCTATGTTTATTTACTAGATATTTAGCAAATTGCATATTTTTTTCAATTTGAACATATGGCCGCATGATATATTGTGAAAGCTTTGCTTGAATTTCTATGCTTTCTATTTCATCAAGTTCATTTTGATTTGCTGCTTTTACGATTTCTTTTATTAAACAATTACTCCAACTAGGTAAAGCTTTAGATATGATTTTATCCTTTTTGATATAATTTTCAACAAGAAAAAAAATACTGTCATGAGAGAATTTATAAGTGAAATAAAAACCATTATAGTTATCAATTGCTAAAATATTATTGTTCACTAGCTTTTCAAAATTTTCATCAAGATATTTTTGTTGGTTGAAAAGTGCCATAGAGTAATGAATAATGATTTCTTTTGTTTTTGAATATCCTAAACACCAACATACAAATAAGATTGCAGATTCATAAGGATTAAATTTTATATTTAACCCCAATCTCATTTCGCCAAGATACTCTGCAATATCAACTATCTCTAAATTTATATCTGAATAAAAACAATCATGCTCTTTTTTTGATATTAACTTCATTAAAAAACATTTAAGATTTTGTGGATTTCCATCACAGTATTCATATAGATCTTTAATAATAGATTCATCACATTTTCTGATCATCATTTTTTTATTTAATATTCGAATAAATTCACTTTCACTAGGCAATTTACTGATTATATATGGTTTGATAAAGAGTTTTTCTCGTAATTCTAAGATAATAGAATCATAATTAACATTTTCAGTGAGTAGCAAGATAACTTTAATAATTTTATTTTCTCTGATTTTTTTTAATAGGGGTAAAAGTACTTCTAAAGAATCACAATCGCAATTTGTAAAGTTATCTAAAATAAGAATGCAATTTTTTTCTTTATTGATTCGTTCAAGATAATTTAATAAAACATCTTCCTTAAGCATCGGTTTTTTATTTTGTCCTAAAAAAGAGATGCCGTCATTAAAGAAAAAACTAATCAATTCGTCTAAATAGTCAATTTTTTTAAAGTTTAAAATAGATGTAATCCCCGCTGAAAGAAGATGTTGAATACATATTGAATTATGAATAAAGTAGTCCTTTAATGTAAGCTTACTTTCATCATTTAGTGTATTTAAAAAAATAGATAGATATGTTTCAGACGACCCGATTTTACGATTAATAAATATAAAATCATAATGATCTATTTCATCCTGTAGAGCATATAGAAGGGTTGTTTTACCAACACCATTTTCTCCTAGAAGGGTTATTAAAAATTCTTCTGATTTTAGAATTTCTTTTAAGTCTTGTCTTTCATGTTTTCGGTCCACAAACTGAAAGTTAAAAATTTCATTCATTTTCATCCCACCA
>NZ_JBEQZJ010000034.1:0-44715 GCF_045223415.1 Hoskinsella mucinilytica
AACATAAGAATTTTTATCTTTAAGAAATATATATTGTAATAATAAATTACTATACCTCTCAAAATACTCAATAAGTCTATCAACAACTAAATCGTTAATTTTTTCCTTATAAATTCTAATTGAGTTTTTATTTAAATATTTTTTATTTGATTCCTCAATAAAATACGCTATTGGTATACTACCAAATGCTATAAAAAACTTTTCTAATTCAATAGAGGAAATTTTGATAATATCTATTATAATACCAATACAATTTTTTAAATCTATATTAAGACAATCTTTAATAATGATGGTTTCATGTTTATTTAAAGACCTCTTTTCAATATTTTCTTTTAATTTTCTACTTACTACATTATCGTCTGATATCAAATAAATTTTCATTATAAACCCTCATCTATCTATAAAAAAAAGATAACATAAAAATTATCTTTTACCAATACTATTTAATTCAATTAACTATTTTTTTTATATCTATGCTTCATTTAGATTTTTTTATAAATTCATCAACTAACTAAGATATTTCTTACCGCATAACTTGCAGCCACAAGCCCTGCAACACTTGGTACAAATGGAGAACTTGCAGGTGGCATCTTTTGTTTTCTTGTTACACCCTCTTCATTCACGATCAATGATTGTGTCATAGGTTGTTCTGTAGAAAATAATACAGGTATTTTTCCTTTGATTTTATGTTTTCTTACCATAGAACGCATGATTTTAGCTACAGGATCATAGCTTGTTTTCATAAGATCTGTAATTTCAATTTTCGTTGGATCCATACGATTTGCCATACCCATGCTCGAGATAAAAGGAATCTTATGTTCTAGACAATATTGAATCAAATCCAATTTCGAGCTCATAGTATCAATGGCATCTACAACAAAATCGACAGGCTGTTGAAATAATAACTCATTTTGTTGAGCTGAATAAAACATATCATAACAAATAACACGGCAATCTTTTCGATAAGTTTCAATACGCTCTTTCATCACCTTAGTTTTAGATTGATGTAAAGTATCATAAGTTGCGTGAATTTGACGATTTAAATTACTGATGGCTACAGTATCTCCATCTACTAGAATCAAAGATCCTATACCACAGCGAGCCAACGCTTCTGCTGCATAAGAACCAACGCCTCCTACGCCAACAACCATCACGGTAGCTGTACTTAATCTTTCTATTCCTTCTTTTTGAATCAAAAGTTCCATTCTCTGTAATGGTGTTTCTATCATGAAATTCTCCTTTTAGTTATTATTTTTTATTCTTTATATATCAGTATAATAACAAATGAAATACTATCTTTTTATCCATTCCTTAATATCATCTATAACATGATTAGGATATCCATCCTCAGTAATATCATACCAATGAACATCCATTTGATTTTTAAACCAAGTATATTGACGCTTTGCAAAGTTTCTTGAATTTTTTTTGATTAAGTCAATACAATCCTGTTTCGATGCTGTTCCATCAAAATAAGCTTTCCATTCCTTATAACCAATTCCTTTGAAACTTTGATACTCCCAACAATCAGGATATTGCTTGACGATATTTGTGATTTCCTCTAATAAGCCATCTTCTATCATTCGATCAACTCTTGCATTGATGCGTTCATATAGTGCATCACGATCCATTGTTAAACCAATGATATATGCATCATAGATAGGAGCATGTGTTTGTGCTTCTACAATTTCACTTTTCTTTTCTCCCATATGTGCCATATAAATTGCTCTACAAAGACGTTGTCGGTTATTAGGATGTAAATTACCACATGCTTTTGGATCAACTATTTGAAGAATACTCCAAAGTTGATCTCTTCCAAGTGTATGTAGAAACTCCATAAATTCATCATCTGATGGTTGTTCTACGAATTCATAATCATATAATGTAGATTTTACATATAATCCTGTTCCTCCGCAAATGATAGGTAATATATCTCTTTTACTCATATTTTGGATATAAGCTCTTGCTTTATCTTGAAATATTTTTACGTTATAATCTTCATTTAATGAAAAACAGTCTATCATATAATGAGGTATCCCTTTTGTTTCTTCTAATGTTACCTTAGCCGTTCCTATGCTCATTTCTTTATACACTTGCATAGAATCTCCACTAATAATTTCGCCATGTAATTGGCTTGCGACCTCAACACTTAATGCGGTTTTTCCTACGCCGGTAGGACCAACGATCACCAATACTTTTTCCATATCCTACCCTCTCTCGAATTGCTTAAACAAATCATCATCACTCATACAGATCAACGTTGGTCTTCCATGTGGACAATGAAATGGCTGTTCACATTTTCCCAAATCCACAATAACCTGTTTCATTTCTTCCATCGTTAAACTACGATGGAATCGAATAGAACTATGACATGCCATCGTTGCGATTGCATGTTTTCTTAACTTTTCGATACTGATATCACTATCTTGTTCGAAATAATCAATCATATCTCTGATAAAATCTTCTTCTTTGGTATCCTTCATCCAAATCGGTAATTCTCTTACAATAAAAGTTTGATTACCGAATACTTCTAAATGAATTCCAATTGATTCCATTAACGCATTGATTGCATCCACTTTTGTAATGGCTGACATCGGACAATCAATGGTAATCGGCAACAATAAAGGCTGTGTATCAGTGACACCATCTAATATTTGTTTTCCAATGACTTCATAATGATAACGTTCTTGAGCTGCATGTTGATCAATGATATAAAGTCCTTTTTCACCTTGTGCTATAATATAACAATTATGGAATTGTCCAATCACTTGTAATTGAGGTAAGCTTGGATTCACCGGTGTGAATTCTTTGATGACTTCTTTTGATGGTTCTTTGATTGCTTCTATAGCAATCTTATCTTCCTCAATTGGCGGTTGTGTTACTTTGACTTCCTCTATGTTTTGTAACTCTTCAACTTCTTTTTTTTCTATGATAGGATGTTGTTGCGTATCTTGTTTTATGTTAGTTTTTGTAAGTTTTTCTGCTTCTTTTACAAATGTTTCTCTTACACCTTTGGGATAAGAGGATTGTGGATATTGAATGGATGTTTTTTTATCCTTTTCTTCTTTTGTGACTGGTGGTTCCTCTATCATAGGGACAGGATTATTTTCCGGATGTACAAAGGAATCATTAATGTCATCATGTAGTTCTTTGACTGGTTTTTCTCTATCATAACTAAACTGTAATTCTTGTATTTCAACTTTTTCTTTGATGATATCTGCTTTCTTTATTTCAGGTACTTGTAATTGTTCCTTTAATGCTTGATGAATCGTTTCATATACCAATTTTTCAAGTTGCTTTTCTTTTGATAAACGTATTTCCCATTTACTAGGATGTACATTCACATCTACCAATTGTGCATCCATTTCCATATTGATGACAACAATAGGATATCTATCTTTTGGTAGATAATTTGCATAAGCATCCATTACTGCTTTTTGTAGATGGTAATTTCGAATCATACGACCATTGATATATAATAACATATAGTATTTGGTAGCACGATTGAATTGCGGTTGCATGACATAACCGGTAATATGATAATCTAAGTCTTTCCCGTTTAATTCAATTGCTGTTTTTGCAGTATCTCTACCATATATTTGCATTAAAACTTCTAATAAAGAACCGTTTTCTCTTGTTTTGAAAATGGTTCTTCCATCATGGGATAGACAAAAGCCAATTTCAGGATGAGATAATGCAAATTTCTGTACAACATCACTGATTAAGGAAAATTCATATTGTGGACTTTTTAAATGCTTAAAACGTGCAGGTGTTTTCTGAAAAAGGTTCTTTACTTCGATCATTGTTCCCTTTGGTGTTCCACAAGGTTTCGCACTTAACAGCTTACCATAATTGATTTCTACCTCAGTGGCATCTATACCATTATTGGTTCTCAATAATACATGGGATACAGAAGCAATAGATGGAAGTGCTTCGCCACGAAATCCCATCGTATGAATATTCCATAAGTCATTGACTTCTTTTAATTTACTGGTAGCGTGTCGCTCAAATGCTAAAGTCGCATCTTGTGCATCCATACCATCTCCATCATCAATAATGGTTATCGTATCGATACCTCCTTGTAAAATCTGTATTTCTATATTTTTCGCATGTGCATCCATACAATTTTCTACAAGTTCCTTTACGATTCCCATTGGGCGTTCAACAACTTCACCTGCCGCTATCATATTGGAAAGATGTTCATCTAGACGATTGATTTTTCCCATGAGAAGCACCTCCTTTTTATTTTATATTTGCTTTTAATTCATATAAAAACTGTAAAGCTTCCATTGGTGTCATTTTATTGACATCAACTGCATTGATCTGTTCTATCAGTTCTACATGTTTTGGATTTTCCTTTTCTATTACTACAGGACCTGTTAATTCCTTAAGCTGATTCGGCTGAGTCTCCAGATTATCTAATATCTGCTTTGCTCGATCTAATACTGAACTTGGAAGATGTGCAAGTCGTGCGACATTGATACCATAAGATTTATCTGCTTTGCCATCTACAACACGATATAAGAAGGTGACATGCTCATCTTCTTCATGAACATCTACATGAACATTATGAATAGAAGGATTTTTTGATTCCATCTCAGTTAGTTCGTGATAATGAGTTGAAAATAATGTCTTTGCTTTAATGTTTCGATCGATATATTCGATCATTGCTTGAGCTAACGCCATACCATCATAGGTTGAAGTACCACGACCTATTTCATCAAATAAGATTAAGGAGTTGGCAGTTGCATTTTTTAAAGCA
Organism: Hoskinsella mucinilytica; assembly: GCF_045223415.1. NCBI lineage: Bacteria > Bacillati > Bacillota > Erysipelotrichia > Erysipelotrichales > Erysipelotrichaceae > Hoskinsella > Hoskinsella mucinilytica. Next base: position 4,763 of record NZ_JBEQZJ010000034.1, read on the forward strand.
TTGTTTGCCTCTATCATTTCTACCATAAATGTAGATTGTCCGCTCATGATATCATCACTTGCACCTATTCTAGTAAATATTTGATCAAATATTGGCATATCTGCTTTTCTAGCCGGTACAAAACATCCGATTTGTGCCATGATGACGATCAGAGCTGTTTGTCTCATATATGTAGATTTACCACCCATGTTAGGCCCGGTAATCATTAAGATATCATTTTGTTCATCCATCTTCAGATCATTAGAAACATAACGTGTTGTTTTCATCATCTTATCCAAGATAGGATGACGTGCTTCTTCTAATAGAATACTATGTGATGTATGAAATTGGGGTCTTGTATAACCATTTTCACTACTGATTTCAGATAAAGAGAATAATGCATCAATGGTAGATAACGCATTAGATAAATCATGTAGCTTTGGAAGATATACTTTAATTTGATTTAATAAATCATTAAATAATTCTATTTCCAAACGAACGCTTCTTTCCTGTGCATGTACAATGGCATCTTCTTTTTCTTTTAATTCCTGTGTTACGAAACGTTCAGCATTACTTAGTGTCTGTTTTCGGATATAACCATATTCTTCTTTGATTTGTCCGACATTGGTTTTGGTTACTTCGATATAATATCCAAATACCCTATTATAACCGATTTTTAATGATTTAACACCGGTACGTTCTTTTTCTTTATTTTCTAAATCTAAAATCCAATCTTTTCCATGCTTTCCGATTTCTCTGACACGATCTAATTCTTCACTATAGCCATCTACAAAGACACCTCCATCCTTGAAGGTCAAAGGTGGATTATCTATTATAGCGCCATTGATAACATCATAAAGCTCTTTACATGGATCAATTTGACGAAATTCATCATAGCTCTTACATCCTTGAAAAAGTTCAAAGATCGTAGGGGCATGTTCTAATGTTTTTACCAGACGAAGAACATCTCTTGGATTGGCATTACCATATGCAACACGTGCACTTAAACGTTCCATATCATATACATAACCCAAATGCTCTTTTAATTCATCCTTGGTGATAAAATTATCGTTTAAGTATTCAATCGCATCTAATCGCTGATTGATTGCGGATGGATCTACTAATGGATATTCGATCCATTTTTTTAAAAGTCTGGAGCCCATAGAGCTTCTGCATTTATCTAAAAAATCCCATAACGTTTGTGATTTTGAATTATTGCGAATACTTTGCGTCAACTCTAAGTTTTGTTTTGTAGAGAAATCCATCTGTAAGAATTCATTTTCATACACCATTTCTACATGTTGTAGATGTGCCATATTACGCTTTTGTGTTTCTTCCAAATAATTCATTAAAATACCAAATGTTTGATGAACTCGATCATCTTCGATACCTTGTAATAAATATTGATATTCCTCTTTGATTTGCGAATTATTTTCTATGGATATGGTAATGCATTGCATATCTTCGATCATCTTTAAGATTTTTTTATCAAATTTTTCTTCCACGACGATTTCTTTTACATTATTACCCAATAGTACCTTTTGTATCGCCATAACTTGTTTGTCAATTAATTGTGCTCTCATTTCTCCTGTGGTCATTTCACATAATACCACGGCAAGACCAAATTGATAATCATGCATAGACGCAATATATACGGTATTTTTTTCATCACTAACTTCATCCATGATCGTTCCTGGTGTTACAATTTTGATTACATCTCTTTTCACAAGGCCTTTTGCTAAAGCCGGATCTTCCAGTTGTTCCACAATGGCAACCTTATACCCCTTTTGAATTAAACGCTGGATATAGCCATTTGCTGCATGATGAGGAATGCCACACATCGGTACTCTTTCCTCTACACCGGCATTTCTTCCGGTTAAGACTAAATCTAGCTCTTGACTAGCTGTTTTCGCATCATCAAAAAACATTTCATAAAAGTCTCCTAAACGATAAAATATAATTGCATCTTTATGTTGTTCTTTCACTTCCAGATAGTGTTTCATCATCGGTGTATAACTAGGTTTTTTACTCATTGTATCAACTCCACTTCGATTATATATTATAACAAATTTTCCTATCTTTTTGTGCGATTTCACTTGATTATTTTATCTTTCAAAATATTTAAAAATCCTTTTATTTACCAGTTTTTTGTTCCTAGATGAAATCTTTCTAATTCTTAAGAAGTTTTGCATATAACCAATCACATAACAGTTTTAAAACGTGTTATAATAAATACACTTGAGAAAATGGAGTTGATGCGAATGAAGTTAGGATTATCGCGTGCGAAAAGCCCCGATAAGTTTGATTATATACTCATAGGAACCATCATTATGATGATGTTTACAAGTCTTGCGGCGATATATTCTGCATTTGGAATCTTAGGAACTGCAGCTGGTATGAATTACCTTATAAAACAAATCATGTGGTATGTGTTAGGTTTCATCGTCATTGCTGCTTTGATGTTTTTAGGAAATGACTCCTTATTGCAATTTGCTAAAATCGGTTATTGGATATTACTGGTCATGCTTGCCTTATTGCTTGTTGATAAAGTGTACCATTCCTTTACATTAAGAGATCTTCCTTTTTTCCTTACAGTGAATGGTGCTACCTCGTGGTTTGATTTACCTGCTGGTATTGGTTCTTTCCAACCAAGTGAATTTATGAAGATCGTTTTGATTATACTAGTTGCGAATATCATTGATGAGCATAACAAAGAAAAGCTAACGGAATCCTATGAACAGGATTTTAAATTAATTATAGAAATATTAAAGTGGGCAATACCTCCTGTGATACTGGTGTTGATTCAACCGGATACAGGTGTAGTACTGATCATGTTTATCTCAATTGCGGCTATGGTTATGTGCAGTGGTATAAAAAAAGAATGGATCATGATATTACTTAGTATTGTAGCCATTGCGCTTGCATTGTTCTTCTATATGTATTTCTTTCACTTTGATACATTGAATGCCTTGATTGGCGGTGAAGGCGGTTATAAACTAAGACGTATCACAAGTTGGTTAAATCCTGAATCAGATATCGGTGGTGATGGTCATCAATTATACTTATCGCTTCTTGTTATAGGTTCTGCAGGGTTAAGCGGACATGGTATGCAAGCTAGCCTAGTTAGTTTACCTGAGGCTCAAACCGATTTGATTTTCGCAGTTATCGGACAAACATGGGGATTTATTGGAACGATATTTGTTGTTGGTTTATGTTTATTCCTTGATTTACATATTTGTAGGATTGCTTCATTATCTAAAAATATGATTGATAAATATATGTTGATTGGGTTTTTAGGTTTGTTGTTATATCAGCAATTTCAAAATATTGGGATGTTGATCGGATTACTACCGATTACAGGTATTACATTACCGTTTCTATCTTATGGTGGTTCTAGTATGTTATCCTATATGGTCGCAATCGGTATCATTATGAATGCTAGTAGAAAAGCAAAAAAACTTTCGGATTATGTATACGAATAAGCCAGGTCACATGACCTGGCTTTTAATATAGATTTTTTAATCGCTTTAAGTAACTATATTCTCGATATCTAGCAAACTTTACTTTTTTATCTGACATTCTACAAATAACTTGAGTTGTATTTTCCAGTTGTTCGTTTAAGTGATCATAACAAAGCATTGCTGTATCAAAGGTATTACTTTTCATTGTAACAACCCTATTTTCCATTAGAATATATGGACTTCCAAGCGAACGATGTTTAGAATGTTGAATAGCAGTTACTTCTGCCAATTGCATAACAGATAACCCACATTCAATCACAGCACCGCCCAATCCTCGATTATATGCGGTAGAACCTGCTTGGGTTGATAAACAAATTCCCGATCCTCTACATGTTTCAAAAAATTCACCATCGATATAGACGTCAACAATTTGTGATTTCACAAGATTTTCGATTCTCATTTCATTTAAAGCATAGAAAGGCGTCTTATGATCATCCAATTCGATTCTTAGTAAACGTGATTCATAAATATGTGGTGTCTTATGAAGAATATCATGTAGACACTCTTCTAACTCCTCTTCCGTATAGTCAGTGAAAAAACCAAGCGTCCCTGTATGGATACCTAAAAAAAGAAGATCATTGATTCTATCTAAAAACTGATGCACACCATATAATAGTGTCCCATCTCCACCAACACAAATAATGAGTTGTGCTGTTTTTTCATTTTCGATCCAGCCTTCTTCATTTAATCTTTTTCTGATTTTTTGTGAAACAATATGAGACTTCTCATCAACTTTAGAAACAATTGCATAATTCATCACAAATCACTTCCTTTTGCGTTGTTTCTATTGTATCATAGATTTCAGGGTGATGAAAGATGAATCAAAATATAGAAAAAGAATATAAGGTTTTATTAACGAAAGAACAATTTCATATTTTAACAAAACAATATGATCATTTGGTTTTTATCCGACAGATCAATACCTATTATGATACGGAAGATTGGCAGATACGAAAGAATTATGGTTCTATGAGAATAAGAGAAAAAGAAGGCCATTTTATATTTACGTTAAAAAAACATACGAATGAGGGTCTTATGGAATTTGAGAAAGAGGTTTTTGAAAATTCTATTTTAGCATTTGAAGATAGTGAAATAAAGGCTTTGTTGCTTGAGTTAAATATTAAATCCCCAATTGTTGAGCTAACGAGTCTTACAACAGATCGTGCTGTTATTTTTAATGGTTATGCTGAAATATGTTTTGATCATAATATGTATCATGGAATTGAAGATTATGAAATTGAGTATGAATATAAAAAAGAGCATGATGGATTGCGAATGTTTGAGGATATTTTAAAACCGCTAAACATTCATTATGAAAAAAATTGTGTTTCAAAAAGTAAGCGAGCCTTATCTACATTATGATTGATATTTTTTATATAGTTTACTTTATTTGGAACATGTTTGTCTTCTTCTTAATGGGTCTTGATAAATATAAGGCTAAGCATCATTTATATCGTATATCAGAAGCTACCTTACTAGGTTGTGCTGCTTTATTTGGTGGATTCGGTGGATGCTTGGGAATGGTATGTTTTCATCATAAAACTAAAAAAAGAAAGTTTCAGATACTCATGCCTCTTGCATTTGTCCTTCAGCTTTCTTTCTACTTGCTAGTCATCATTGACTAGCTTTTCTTTATATTGTACACCACTATGGTCTAATAATTTCTTCATTTCCTGATTTAACTTTTGTTGGAATACTAGGATCAAATCAATACTATTTGCATATTCACTCATTTGAATATAACTATTAAATAAAACATAGTGTCCTATATACCTCTGGAGTTTACTAATGGAATCATTTATACTGATCAAACAAGGAAGATATACACTTAGTTTCTCATCCTTATGATCAATCCAAGCATTTCTTCCAACCATCTTTTGATTTGCGGAGGTAATGAAGTGTTGGCAATATTTAAACACTTTTATATCTTCATATTTACTTATATCCAATTTTAGTTTTTCATTGATATTCATAATAAAATTAAACTTTGCATCATCTATGAATGTTTCATCATTTTCATATAAGATATTGGACCAGATATCCATACCTATTTCATTAGCAACATTAAGGATCTTACTTGTATTCATCATATCGTCTTTATCTAAATAAAAATAACTTTCTATTTTATTTGATATTTCAACACCAATCTCACTTAAATAAACAGGAGCTTGAAAGAATGTCACTTCTTGTAATTCAAAACAACTCAAAGAAGTCGGTAGTTTATGATTTTTAGTAATTTTAAGAATTGCTTCTTCTAATGCTTCTTTTGTTGCATATCCGTTCTTTGTACCATATCTCAACCACATTTGATCAAAGGAAAGAATATGGTTAACTTTTAGCTTTCCATAACCTAAAATTCCCTTTTCTTTCTTAATTCCCTTCTCTGTTCCTTTAGCAAGGAAAAATAGAAAATCACCATACTTAAAATTTGTTATCTTTTTTAGGCTTGGTTTCCAAAAGTTTATTTCTCTATTTGCATTTAGTCGATGGTATTCTATCATCTGTCGGTCTGTGACATAAGCAATGGAAGACATAGTATCACCCTTTTCTACTTTTATTTTAACATGAAATAAAAAGAAAAACCGTGGATATCACGATTTTTACATTTTATTTCGACCTTCAATTGCTTTGATTAATGTCAGCTCATCTGCATAGTCTAAATGTCCCCCCATAGGAAGCCCATGGGCTATTCTGGTCACTGTTACCGGATAGTTTTCTAATAGTTTTGAAATATAAAGAGCAGTGGTTTCACCTTCAACAGTTGGATTTGTCGCAAGAATGACTTCTTTTGTATCATCATTGATTCTATCCATCAAGGATGCAATATTGATATCATCCGGTAGAATACCCTTTGATGTTGAAATCACCCCATTTAAAACATGATATACACCATTAAATTCTCTTGTTTTTTCCATGGCGATAACATCCTTAGCGGTTTGTACAACACAGATTACAGATTCATCTCTTGTATGATCTTTACAAATTTCACATGTATCTCCTTCTGATAAGTTACCACATATATTACATCGTTTTAAATCACCATTCTGAATATTGCTTAGACTATGAATAAAATCATCTAACTTTTCTTCATCCCATTCTAGAATTTGAAATGCATATCGTTCTGCTGTTTTTAAGCCTACACCTGGTAAATTTCTAAGACTTTCAACCAGCGCTTCAAATTGTTTAGGATACATTAGAAGCCTCCTGGCATTTTTACTCCACCTGTAATTGAGTTCATAGTTTTTTCTTTATCCTCTACAGCTTGTGTAAAAGCATCATTTAATGCTGCTTTTAACATTTCTTGTAAATCCTCTTTACCATCCTTTTCAAGAAGTGATTCTTCAATTTGAATATCTTCTACCTTCATATCCTTTATCACTACTTTAACAACACCTCCACCCATGGTTGCTTCATATTCTTTTGTGGAAAGTTCTTCTTCTACTTTTGCTAAATCCTTTTGCATCTTCTGTGCCTGTTTTAATAATGCTTGCATATTCATATTGTTATTCCTCCATCACTGTTATATTTTCTTTTCCAAAGAGATCTAAAACAATCTCTTCTTGTGTTTTTTCTTTATTTTTTTCTGTATCGACTACTACATCTTGTACTTGAATTGGATCAGGTAATGTTCCATTTAGCATTCTCTCTTTAAATGCTTGAATTACTCTTTTCTGTTGATCCATAGAGATTGCAAATATCTTCTTAGACTTTTCTAATAATTCTAATAAAAACTCACACAATTCATTATTACTATCTAGTTCATTGATTTGATTTGCTTCAGCTTGATTATCAACAACAAGAACAACATAGTTATGTCCAGATCCAACAATTCCACCATGTTTTAATAGATTCGCATATTTTGCCCATTTTAAATTAATGGTATACTCATCAATACGCTTAAAATTTTTCATATCATTCGCTTTTTCAGGTTTATTTGCACCGGCTAATAAACCAAGTATGAATTCATCATCTAAAGGCTCTGCTGCTTTATTCTCATGGACCTTTACTTCAACAGGCGCCGATACTACTTCTTGATGAAAATTAAAGCTTCCATCATCTATATCTTGAATATCAGGGGATGTTTCCGGCATTTTATACACAGGCTTTGATTTTGATGTTTCACGTGAAACATTATTAGATGTTGGTTCTATAGAAATTGGTGTTTCCCTCTTTTTGAATAGAGGCTCTGGCTTCTGCTCAATTTGTTGGACATTAGATACTGCTTCATCAGAAGCCGCCAAATCTAGCATTTTCAGTAAACATACTTCAAAATATGATCCAGCATTTGCCGCCGTTCTATATTTATCATAAGTTTCCATCAAAAGAGTTATCATATCAAATCGCTTTTTAATTGATATTTGATCAGTAATATGGATAACCTCATTAGAAGTTAATACATGTAGCAGATTTGATTCTTTCGTATATTCGAAAATAATGGTTTCCTTTAATATCTCAATCAAATCATTAGTTAATCGTTTGATATCGATTCCCTTATCAATTAAAGTATCAATAATATTCAATAGTTCTAAAGCATTCTTTTGAAAGATATGATCAAATAATGTTAGTTTTTCTTTTACTGTTGTGATACCATAAATCTCATTGATATGATGTACTTTTATATCATCTTGAGCATAAGCAATACACTGATCAAGAATAGAAAGAGCATCACGTAGCCCACCATCTGCCAATTGAGCTATGATCCTAACAACCTCATCCTCACATGTAATATGCTCAGCCTCTAATATTGTATGCAAACGACCTATTATTTCATTATCAGAAACCTTTGTGAAATCAAATCGTTGACATCTAGAAATGATAGTTGGCAATACTTTATGAGGCTCTGTAGTTGCTAAAATAAAGATTACGTGTTCAGGTGGTTCCTCTATTGTTTTCAATAATGCATTAAATGCACCGGAAGACATCATATGAACCTCATCAATGATATAAACCTTATACTTGCCCTTTAATGGAGCATATTTTACTTTTTCAATTAAACTACGTACCTCTTCAACACCATTATTACTGGCTGCATCTATTTCAATGATATCAGGATGAGTACCACTTAATACTGCTTGGCAGTTTTCACAAACACCACAAGGTTTATGATCAGTACTCTCACAGTTAATCATTTTTGCAAATATCTTTGCGATAGAAGTTTTTCCAGTTCCTCTTGGTCCACAGAATAAATATGCATGTGCTATCTTATGCTGTTCAACAGCATGCTGTAGAGTCTTTACCACATGTTGTTGTCCTGCAACTTCCTCAAAGCTATTTGGTCGATAAGTACGATAAAGTGCTTTATATGCCATACTTCACCTGCTTTCTCTAGTGATTATTATACCATGGATTCATGAAGAAATTAATATAAAAAAGCAAATAAACAAATGCATAATTAACCTTCGTTTATTCGCTTATTCTTCTTACTTTCTCTCTTTTTTTTAAAGAAATCCTTTAATAATTGTGCACACTCAGTTGCTAAGACACCACTACTTATTTCAGGATAGTGATTAAAACCTTTATACTCATAGAGTTTAATACAACTTTCAATACATCCACCTTTTGGATCAGCAGCACCATAAACAACTCGCTTGATTCTTGATTGTAATATTGCACCTGTACACATTGCACATGGTTCTAAAGTAACATATAAGATACAATCATCTAATCTCCAACTTTTTAATTTTCTGCAAGCTTTTTGTATTGCAATAATCTCAGCATGTGCAATTGATTGTTGCTTACTCTCTCTAAGATTATATCCTCTTGCGATAATTTTATCATCCTTTACAATGACACATCCAATTGGAACCTCATCTATTGATTCAGCCTTTTTTGCTTGTTTCATTGCTTCCTTCATATATTTTTCATCCATTGATTTTTCCTCATAAAATAAAAAAGTGCTACCACACATAATAGAGCTCCCTTAAGGCTGCTTCGTTCCCGACCTGACCTAATTCAGTAGATATCATTGTAGTAGCTTTTATATTATAACATAGAACAAGAAAAATTCAACATCAACTTTTTATATTTTTCTAATTTTGATAATTTGTTTCACGTGAAACAAAAAAATAGCTATTTTTTTGTGAATTGAGATTAGTCATTCTCTATATCATGATATTTCGATGCAAATTACAAGTTGATAAAAGATAGTATAAAATACAAAATTATCCTTTATTTATCACTTATTTTAATATATTATATACATTGATTTTTAAGCTGTTTTTTTATCAAATAAGAGCAATTTTATATAAATTTCTAATGTTTCACGTGAAACTAATCATAGTTTCATAAAAAAATACTCTCATTCATAAAAATATGAAAAGAGTATCCTTTTATTATTTTGTTGGAATCATTTTTTCAGTTCCACCCATGTATGGACGAAGAACTTCCGGTATGTTTACTGATCCATCTTCATTCAAATTATTTTCAAGGAATGCTATTAACATTCTTGGCGGAGCTACCACTGTATTATTTAATGTATGAGCAAAATATTTTCCATCTTCACCTTTTACACGAATACCCAAGCGTCTTGCCTGTGCATCAGTTAAATTAGAACAGCTACCTACTTCAAAATATTTTTTCTGACGAGGACTCCATGCCTCAACATCAATAGACTTACATTTTAAATCAGCAAGATCACCTGAACAACATTCTAACGTTCTTACAGGAATATCTAAACTTCTAAATAAGTCAACTGTATTTGTATATAGTTTTACAAACCAATCTGCACTTTCCTCTGGTTTACAAACAACGATCATCTCTTGTTTTTCAAATTGGTGAATACGATACACTCCACGTTCTTCTATTCCATGTGCACCTTTTTCTTTACGGAAACATGGAGAATAGCTAGTATAAGTATATGGAAGTTTCTTTTCATCTAAAATCGTATCGATAAATTTTCCAATCATAGAATGTTCAGAAGTACCAATCAGATACAAATCTTCACCTTCTATTTTATACATCATTCCTTCCATTTCCGCAAAACTCATAACTCCTGTAACAACATCACTACGAATCATGAAAGGAGGAACAACATAAGTAAAACCTCTATTGATCATGAAATCTCTAGCATAAGAAATAACAGCAGAATGTAATCTAGCAATATCGCCCATCAAATAATAGAATCCATTACCGGCAACTTTTCTTGCGCTATCTAAATCTATACCATCAAATTTTTCCATAATCTCAGTGTGATAAGGAATTTCAAAATCAGGAACCACAGGTTCACCATATTTTTTCAATTCCACATTTTCACTATCATCCTTGCCAATTGGAACACTTGGATCAATGATATTTGGTATCTGCATCATGATATTTTTAATTTCAGTACTTAGGACAGCTTCTTTTTCTTCAGTAACTTTCATTTCATCAGCCATAGATTGCACTTGTGCTTTTATCTTTTCAGCTTCTTCTTTTTCACCTTTAGCCATCAATCCGCCAATTTGTTTACTCAACTTGTTTCTTTGACTTCGAAGTTCATCACCTTTTTGTTTTAATTCACGATTTTCCACATCTAATTGGATTACCTTGTCTACAAGTTCTAATTTGTGATCCTGAAATTTTTTTCTTATATTCTCTTTTACAAGTTCAGGATTTTCACGTAAGAATTTCATATCTAACATACTTTATAACCTCCATATTCCTATATAAATAAAAAAGAGGTATTGTCCGAAAGGGACGATACCTCGTGTTGCCACCCTTTTTCAATCAGAAAAACTGATTATCTCAAAGCGATAACGGTGCTACCGTAATCAACTACTCAATTCATTGATTCACTCCAAGGTTGATTTCATAAACAGTTATCATAACTTCCACCAGCCGTTATTTCTCTATGCATAAACATGTTTATTACTTATCCTTTTCAACGTTTGTTTATTTTATATCATTCTTTGTTTTCATTGTCAATCACTTCTTCAGAAACATCATTGATTTCCGTAGTTTCAGTAACATTGTCACTATTTTCTACTTCTTTTTCCTCTTCAATTTCTTCTGCATCAACAATTGCTACCTTAGATACTGATTCTTCATCGCCTACATGGATCAATCTTACACCTTGTGTATTACGGCTATAAATACCAATATTTTCTACTGCGATACGAATGATAATTCCACTATTTGTGATAATCATAACATCTTCATCACCATTCACTGCACGTACAGATATCAATTCACCGGTTTTATCAGTTACATTGATGGTTTTTACACCTTTCGCTCCACGTGTTGTCAAACGATATTCTGAAATTGGTGTACGTTTACCATAACCATTCTCACTTACTGCTAATAGATGTGTTCCATCTCTATTTGTAGCAAGACCAACAACGATGCTGCCATCTGTATTAAATCCTTTGACACCACTTGCTGTTCTTCCCATAGGACGAATATCATCTTCATTGAAACGCACTGCTTTACCATTTGATCCTGCGATAATGATTTCATCATCACCAGTTGTTTCTTTAACTCCAACAAGTTCATCATCTTCACGTAACGTGATAGCGATTTTACCGTTTTGACGAATAGAATCAAATTCACTCATAGGAGTACGTTTTACAATACCTTTTTTCGTCACGAACATCAAATATTCAGACTCAGATTCACGTTTTACAGGTACCAATGTACAAACTTTTTCTTCTTTATCTAAATTCAATAAATTAACAACCGGCAAACCTTTTGCAGTTCTTGAAGCATTAGGTATTTGATATCCTTTGATACGATATACTTTACCATAGTTTGTAAACAACAATAAATAATCATGTGTAGACATCGTAATCAATAAATCTACAACATCATCCTCATTCACTGCCATTCCCTTCACTCCACGACCACCACGATTTTGTGTACGATAAGTATCTACAGGCATACGTTTTACATAGCCGTTGGTTGTCATAGTGATCACCACATCTTCTACAGGGATCAAATCTTCATCCTGCATATCGAAGTCAGCTTCACTGATTTCTGTACGACGTGGATCACCAAAGCGATTTTTCACTTCAGTTAATTCATCTGTAATGATTTGAACAACTCTGGAATGATTTGCTAGAATATCTTTTAAATCGGCAATCTGAATCATCAATTCTTGATATTCATTTTCAATTTTATCTCTTTCCAAACCTGTCAAACGTCTTAAACGCATTTCAAGAATCGCATTAGCTTGTATTTCACTTAAATGAAAACGTTCGATCAATTCATTACGTGCAACTGAGTCAGTTTCTGATGCTCGAATGATACGAATGATTTCGTCAATATGATCTAATGCAATTCGTAAACCTTCTAATATGTGTGCACGGTCTTCTGCCTTTTTCAGTTCGAATCTAGTTCGACGAACCGTCACTTCAATTTGATGATCAACATAATGTTGAAGCATCTCTTTGATTCCCATTTGCTTAGGTGTTTTATTTACCAAAGAAAGCATATTGCATCCAAAACTGGTTTGTAAAGATGTTAATCGATAAAGTTGATTTAAGATAACCTCAGTCTGAACATCCTTACGAACCTCAATGACGATACGAATACCCTCACGATTGGATTCATCATTCAAATAAGTGATTCCTTCTATTTGTTTATCACGTACTAAATTTGCTATTTTTTCAATCAAATTTGCTTTATTTACTTGATATGGGACCTCAGTAACAACGATTCTATGCTTTCCATTATCCATTTCCTCAATATGAGATTTTGCACGTACTACAACACTTCCACGCCCTGTTTCATAAGCCTGTTTGATCCCTGCTCTACCTAAAATGGTAGCTCCTGTTGGAAAATCAGGTCCTTGAATGTAATTATCCATCAAATCTTTTACTGTGATTTCAGGATTATCCATGATAGCTAATGTAGCATCAATAACTTCGTTTAAGTTATGAGGTGGAATGTTTGTAGCCATACCAACTGCAATACCAACAGCACCATTCACCAATAAATTTGGAAAACGAGCCGGTAACACTTCAGGTTCCACTTCTTCTGCATCATAGTTAGGACGGAAATCTACGGTATCTTTATTGATATCCTTCATCATTTCCATTGCGATTTTGCTCATACGAGCTTCGGTATAACGCATAGCAGCTGCACCATCGCCATCCATAGAACCGAAGTTACCATGTCCTTGAACTAACATATAACGATAACTGAAATCTTGTGCCATACGAACCATAGCATCATATACTGCAGTATCACCATGAGGATGATACTTACCTATAACTTCACCGACGATACGTGCTGACTTTTTAAACGGTTTGCTGGCAACGATACCTAATTCATTCATTGCATAAAGAATACGTCTATGTACTGGTTTTAATCCATCACGCACATCCGGCAAAGCACGATCCATAATAACTGACATAGAATAGTTTAAGAAAGAGGTACGCATCGTTTCATATATATCTACTTGTTTTAGTTTATCTTTATTTATATCCATCTAATTGTTACCTCCTAAATATCCACAGTTGCATATTCCGCATTTTCTTGGATAAATTGTCGTCTTGGCTCTACTTCTTCACCCATCAGCATTTCGAATACTTCATCTGCTTTCATCGCATCTTCGATATTTACTTGCTTTAAGGTTCTAAATGCAGGGTCCATGGTAGTTTCCCATAGCTGTTCCGGATTCATCTCACCTAGACCTTTATAACGCTGAATACCAACATTATCACCCATCTGAGCAAGCTTTTCATCACGTTCAGGTTCTGAATATACATATTCTACCTTGTTTCCCTTTTGAAGCTTAAATAGCGGAGGCATTGCAATATATACATATCCACCTTCGATAATAGGACGAAGGAAACGATAGAAGAAGGTTAACATCAAAGCACAAATATGTTCACCATCGACATCGGCATCGGTCATGATTATGATCTTATGATAACGAAGCTTAGTTACATCCATTTCTTCGCCAATACCACAACCGAATGCTGTAATCATGGAACGAATTTCTGCATTTTCGAAGATTCTTTGCATTCTTGCTTTTTCTACGTTCAAGATTTTACCACGTAATGGCAAAATCGCTTGAAATTTAGAATTTCTACCTTGTTTGGCACTACCACCGGCAGAATCACCCTCGACTATGTAGATTTCACATTCACTGGCATCTTTACTACTACAATCGGCAAGCTTACCAGGAAGACTACTGATTTCAAGTACATTCTTACGGCGGGTCAATTCTCTTGCTTTCTTTGCGGCCATACGTGCTTTACTAGCAAGAATTGCTTTATCTACAATGATCTTCGCTGTATTTGGATTTTCCATAAAGAAGCGTTCTAATTGTTCTCCTAAGATACTAGATACAATTTTTCTTACTTCACTATTTCCAAGTTTTGTCTTTGTCTGCCCTTCATATTGAGGATCTGGATGTTTCACAGATATAATAGCGGTTAATCCTTCACGACAATCTTCACCGGCTAATGTTTCATCCTTTTTGATCATTCCCGCTTCTCTTGCATAAGCATTAATGATACGTGTTAACGCAAGACGGAAACCATCTTCATGAGTACCACCTTCTGCAGTATTGATATTATTACAGAAAGAATAAATATTAGGAATATAACCATCGTTGTACTGCATTGCAATTTCCGCTAGAATTCCATTTTCAATACCTTCTACATATACAACATCTTCATGTAAAGGCGTTTTATTTTTATTTAAATATTCTACATACTGACGGATACCACCATCGTATTTATATTCAATTCTTTTTGGTTCTTCTTCTCGTTCATCGATCAGCACCAATTTGATACTTTTATTTAAGAATGCAAGCTGACGAACTCTTGTATTCAGGGTATCGAAATCATAGATTTGAGTTTCTTGAAAAATGGTCGGATCCGCTTTAAAACGAACCATAGATCCATGCTTTTCACTATCACCGATTACTTTTAACGGCGCAACTGCTTTACCTCCGTCTTCAAAGCGCAGATAATGCGTATGACCGTTTTGAAATACCGTAACTTCAAGCCATTCACTTAATGCATTTACAACACTTGCACCAACACCGTGAAGACCACCGGATACTTTATAAGCTCCACCGCCGAATTTTCCTCCGGCATGTAGCACTGTAAAGATGGTTTCGACACCTGAAATTCCTGTTTTTTCAACGATACCTGTTGGCATTCCTCGTCCATTATCTTCTACACGAATGATATTATCTTTTTCAATCGCAATTTCTATATCTGTCGCAAAGCCTGCCAAAGCCTCATCGATTGAGTTATCGACGATTTCCCATACCAGATGGTGAAGTCCTCGTTCACTGGTGGAACCAATGTACATACCAGGTCTTTTACGTACCGCTTCTAAACCTTCTAATACCTGTATATCATCTGCGGTATAAGAATGATCAACCTTGATATTTTCCATTTCTTCTATTTCCTTTAACTGATTCTCATCCATGCGCATTTCCTCCTTCACATCGTTGAATCGTACCATGATCAACATTCCAAACACATACTTCCCGTCTGGTTTCTATATCCTGTAGTTCCAGTTGATCAGTCGTCGTAATAAATATCTGTACACTTTCCGGTAGAAAGGTCAACAGTTTCATCTTGCGGGTTTCATCTAGCTCAGAAAATACATCATCCAACAACAACACCGGATATTCATGTATGATTTCCTCGATCATATACACCATACCAATTTTCATTGCTAACAAAACACTTCGTTTTTGTCCTTGCGATGCAAAACTATTGATGTCTTGATCATTGAGCTTAAAAATAAAATCCTCTTTATGGATACCACTCATGGTCTGTTTCAAATATTTGTCTCTTTGAAGATTTCGTTGATACTTCTTTTTCAATTCTTCCTTCAATGCTGCTTCATCTTCATGAAATGTTACACAGCTCACATATTCGATATCCAATTTTGTATCATCTTGTGTCAGTTGTTGATAAAATTTCTGACACTTTGACAACAGGTTTTTTAAGAAAAAAAATCGTTGCTTCATCACGATGACAGATGCATCGATCAACTGATCTGTGACCACTTCAAGATAAGTATCATTTACAACCTCTTGCTTCAAATAAGAATTTCGCTCTTTTAAGAGCTTCTGAGCAGTAAATAAGGTATTCATGTACTTTTTACTTACCTTACTCAATTCCATATCCACAAAGCGTCTTCTGACTCTTGGAGAGGCCTGAAATAGCATCATATCATCCGGGCAAAACATCACCGCATTAAATTCACCAATAAAGTCACTTACCTTATTGACAGGGTTTTGATAAATAAACAAATTTTTCCCTTTCTCATTCACGGTGATTCTAATATCTTCCTTACGATTTTCTTTTTGAATCAGTCCCTTAATAAAAAAAGCATCACAGCCTTTCTTTATCAAATCCTGATCATCCTTTGTCCGATGAGATCTTGTTGTCGATAAATAAAGAATTGCCTCCAGTAAATTCGTTTTTCCTTGGGCATTTTTACCAGTTAATAACTGGATGCCTTTTGAAAACGAAAGCTTCTCTGTTTCATAATTTCTATAATTATGAAGACTGATTGCCGAAAGCATCATATAAGCTTCATTTTCTTACCCTCGATCACGATGACATCACCCTGACGTAGTTTTCTTCCACGTCGATTTTCTTTTTCTCCATTCACTTCGATAGAAAGCTCCTTCACTGCAAATTTTGCTTCACCACCGCTTTGAATAAAATCCGTCATTTTTAATAATTGACCTAGAGTAATATACTCACTGTTTATCTTTATTTCCATCACAAAACCTCTTTCGCATGCTTCTATATTATATCATATTTCAGGGCGTTTTTGTTAGTTTTTCTCTATGTTTTCGTGACCTTTTTAGAAATTTTTTTCTATGTGAAAAACTATTTACGATAATCGACTTTTTTCTATTGATTTTACCTAATATCTGACATATCAATCAGACAAAAAAAGAAATCTTATCTACTAATAAGACTTCTTTATCCAACCAAAGTGCTTATGACTACATTTCACGAAATTCTTGATGACCATAAAAACCTCTATACCATGGTGCTCTCAAACGAATTTCCATGATTTTTTCTTCATCCATCCACCAATCTTCGTATGAATCAAACTCTTCTTTTGTTATCTTGTAGAAATCAAAAGCCAAACTACTTTGAATCAGGCGCTCCATTACATAGTGTCCATCAAGAAGTCCAAAAGATACTAGCTTTCCAGAAACCATTCTTTCATAATCCTGCCATGTCATAACGCTACCTCCATTTTAATTTCATTATAAAACTAAACTATTAAAAAAATCAATCAGCTTTTCAATCTTTAAGCAACACCATGATAAAGAATCAATGGTATTTGTAACTCTTCTTCAGTGAAACCGGCATGAGAACCTTTTACTATGATCGATCTATCATAGTATAAATCAGTTGATGAGATAGCACATGCAACAAAATCACCCAAAAAGTCTTCGAATTTCGGATGAGATGTTCCTGTTCCGAAAAGTTTCATCGCTACTGCTTCTTCTCTTGTAAATAATTTAAAATCATTTTTAAAATAGGATAAAAATAACTTTTTAAATATATCCTTTTTTTCTTTTTTGATATAAAAAGCCATCGTTCTAGGTTCTAGTGCAGGAAGGTGTGAAAAGCATTCCAATAAATCAGGATAATCTATAAGATATTTACAAGTTACGTCAATATGTCCATGATCTGCAAGAATGATCAATCCTGTATCTTTAGATAATTGTGTCATTGTTTGATTTAAGATCTGGTCAAAACTTCTTAACATCTCTACGCTTTCTTTTGCGGATTGACCATGTTCATGCATAAAGGAATCATATCCATCCCAATATGCATAAACCAATTGATGTTGTTTGCTTTTGCTTTCGCTTTCTTTTACGATAGTATCACATAGTTCTTTAAAAGTTTTCGCTCCGTTATTTTTCCAGTAAGGAAAATATTCCGTAGCCTGAATACCTATTTCGTTTGCTTCTTCGATCATTGTTTTGATTGGTAGTCTTTGATAAGAAAACCTTTTTTCTAGTTTCTCATGTGTAAAAAAATCTGTACCGAAAAACATTTCTATATGATGATCGATATCTGAAAAATATTGTTGCCATCCTAACCAACCGGTTTCACATGGGTGCTTTCCAGTCAATATAGACGTTGTGGCGGCCACTGTGGTAGGTGGATATACTGTATCTAAAGTTTTCGCATGATACGTCTTTAAAAACCCTGTTTCATCGCAATGTTTATGTATTTGATGATCTCCCATACCATCTATCAACAAAACGATAACTTGTTGAATTTGATGTTGATGTAACCATGTTTTTATAGATTCATCTTGAGTGTGGTAAACAGGAATTCCGAAATGATCTCGAATCGCACTCATCACACCTATGACTCCTTGTTCATAATCAATTATTTTCATATGATTCCTCCTAGTTATTATAAAAATGACCTTCACATATGGAAAGTCATTTTCTTATTCTTATGTTATGCGTAAGTACGAACCGGCAATACCAATTGTAAAACAGAATCATCATCCACTGATTGAATGATAAAAGGTTTCATTTCTCCACATAAACTAAATTTTACCAAAGATCCATTCAATGCTTTGATCGCATCAAATACATAGCGTCCATTACAACTGATTTCCAAACGATCTCCGCTAAAACTTGCGCTATTTAAGACCTCAGTTGAAGAACCTACTTCGACGGATTTACTGGAAAGTACACATTCATCTTCGCTTAAAGAGAATTTGATGACTGATACACCATCATTCTTGATAAAGCTAGCACGATCAATGGCATCTAGTAAATCTTTTGCGTCCATGGTCAGCTCATATTCAAAATTTAATGGAATCAATCGATTCGTTTCAGGATAAACTCCATCGATCAATCTAGTTTGTACGATCGTATCGCTGATAATAAATTGAGCTTTCTTATCATTTACTGCAATTTCTACTTCTCCGACACCTTCCAAAGTTTTCACAACTTCTTGTAAGGATTTTGCTGGTACCGTGATGTTAAAATGAAGACTCTCTTTAATTTCTATCATTTTTTTCGCAAGTCGATAAGAATCGGTCGCAACACAATTTAAGGTAGTTCCTTCACATGCAAAATTAACACCAGTCAAAACAGGTCTTGTTTCTTTATCACTTGTCGCAAAACATGTCTGAAGGATGACTCTTCTTAAGACATCCTCTTCCATGGTAAAGCATTCCTTTGGCTTTGAAAAATCTATCGCAGGATATTCATTTGCTCTCATACCGTTGATTCTAAATTCTGCAGTATTTCCACTGATTTTTGTAGAACATCCATCAATCACTTCAAATTCTATTTCATCTGCATTTATTTTTCTTACGATTTCTAATATATATTTCGCTTCAATTACGATGCTTCCCATATCACGAATTTCCAATGTACAGTCATCACTTTTGATTAGCTTTGTCTGAATGGATACATCAGAATCACTACCAGTCAAAATCAAGCAATCCTCTTTGGCATCAATCTTGATTCCAGAGAATGCAGGTAGCGGTGAGAAGGTTGATATAGCTCTAGCAGCTACAGACAATGCGTTATAGAAATTCTTTTTCGATACTTTAAAATACATGGGTAAGACTCCCTTCTTTCTTTTTCTTTTTACAATACTATAATAATAAGTACTGTGGAAAATGTGGAAAACTCACAAATCCCTTGTAACTTACGTATATTCTAACACATTTTCATTGTGTAGTGAATGTGGAATTGTGTTGAAAACTCCTAATCTTTTACACCAAGCTTATTTTTGATTTGGAAGACCGCCGTTTGAAAGCTTTCTTTATCTTTCAACAATTTGACCATTTTTTCATAAGATGCCATGATCGTTGAATGATCTCTGTTTCCAAATTCAAATCCAATTTTCACAAAAGGCATATTCAATAGTGTTCTACATAGATACACTGCAATATGACGAGCATTGGCGATATTTTTGGTTCTGGATTTTGATTCGATTTGGGTTCTGGTAAGTCCATAGTATTCACAAACTGCTTGTTTAATGCTTTTTGCACTCAATACATCATCAGCAGGAATGCTTGGATTTTCTTTGAATATTTCTTTGGCAAAGGATAAATCAATGGTATCCGGGTTATATAATATTGCTTTAAAGAATAACTCATTTAAGCTGCCTTCCAGTTTTCTTACATCACTGCTGAATTTTTCTGAAAGATAATCTAATACTTCATCTTCTATTAGGATATCATCTTTGCGTCCTTCCATTTTCTTCTTAAGAATAGCTTTCGCTGTTTCAAATTCAGGGCTTCCCACAGAAACCGATAAGCCACTACTGAATCTTGAAATCAAACGATTTTCTATTCCTTTTAATTCTGTGGGATGAATATCACTGGTGATAACGATTTGTTTGTTGTCATTAACCAGTTTGTTATAAAGATTAAAGAAGATTTCTTGTGAGGTACTTTGTTTCAAGCGTTGAATATCGTCAATTAACAGATAATCAACCTCACAAATCTTTTCTTTAACTTCCTCCACATTTTTATTTTTCATTGCTTCGATCAGTAATGTAACAAAGTCTTCACTATATATATAGAGAACCTTTTCTTCTGGTTTATTTTCTTTTACATAATTACCGATTGCATGCAATAAATGTGTTTTTCCTAGTCCTGAATTACCGAAAATAAACAAGGGATTATTAAATTTACCCGGATAGTAGCAAACAGATAATGCCGCCGCATGGGCTTCTCTATTATTTTTACCTACCACAAAGCTGTCAAAAGTATAATCCTTCTTTATTTTATCTTCGAATAGTATATCGTTTCTTCTTTTTACCACAGATTGCGGTGTCATTTGTGCTACTTCATTTTTTAATAAAATCTGTATGGCTGTTGGTTGTTCCATGACTTGAGAAAGTTTTTCTTGAAGGAAGTCGATACTGTCCATCAAAACTTGCTTATATATCTTATAAGGAACTACAATCGTTGCCATTCCATCTGCGATATCGTATAATTCTGCACCTTCTTTAAACCATGTGTTAAAAACAGCATCATCAAACTTATTGCTGCTTTTGATCAGTGCCAATGTACTTTGCCATATTTCTTCTAATTGTTCGTTTACCATATTTGACATAAGACAACTCCCTTTGAGCTTTTATTTTACTATATTATGTGGAAAAATTCTACTTTTGTTGTTAGAAAAATAGTTTTCCACAGTAAAACAAGTGGAAATCATGATAAAAAAAGGACTTATGAAGTTTTCCACGATTATCCACATGGAAAAATAGTGGAAATTCCACTGTGGAAATATCCATTTTGTGGAAAAGTGTAAAAGTTATGGCTTTCCACAGCATTGTGGAAAGATAATCCACATCAAAATAGATGATAAATAAAGGCTATTATACATAATCCACAGTTTCCACAATATGTGGAAAACTACTTGAAAAACCTATGTGGAATACTTGTGGATAAGTCGTTTTTAGTGTAGAAAACCACAAAATCCTATTCTTTCTATTCAGTTTTCCACTTTTTTCTGTTGTATTGTGTAACTAATGGTTGAAAACTGATGAAATCTTTGGAAATATTATTATCATATCTTGTGGATTTTTTGCATATCATAAAAAGAGTGTGAAAGATTATGATATAATAGTTCAATATTGGAGGTAAAAATATGATAGAAGAAACAAAAAAGACCTCTTTGTCTTATCAACGTTTGTTATTGCTCTTGGTATTATATTTCGTTGGGTTTACGATGATATTACCTGATTTATTAAAAAAAATTACTTTATTTTTAGACCCTTATGCTGTAGTGATCAATATACCGATATTATTGGTAAGTTATCTTGTTATTACATTACTTGCAATCTATATTGCTTTGCCAGTCTGGAAAAGTTCGATTCAAAACTTTATTGCTCATAAAAAAGAAGGTATTACGATGATTTTTATTAGTATCGTCGCAATATTATGTATTAATTTTGCTTTAAGTGCGATTATTTCTATTTTGACTCAGACAAGCAATAGTCAAAATCAAGAGGTAGTAATTGAAAATGTTAAAATTTCACCTTTATATTCCTTTTTTTATACATGTATGATTGCTCCTATATTAGAAGAAACAATTTTTCGTGCCGGTGTGTTTACTTTTATCAGAAAGCATGGTGGATATATTCCTGCGCTTTTGATTAGTAGCTTTTTATTTGGGTTTATACATGTCATGAATTCTTTTACTTTAGGTAATTTTGCCGATTTAGCTTATCTTTTGGTTTATGCAGGTGTAGGTCTAGTATTAGGTATCGCATATGAAAAAAGTGATTCTGTACTCGTATCTATTGGGATACATGCAGGAAACAATTTATTTGCTTTTCTTTTGATGATGATTTAAGCTAAAGTATCTTTTAACATGATAAAATATATTATCTTTTCTATATAAGATGTCCATACAAGAAAAAATAATTGATGTCTATGATATTAGATTTCACTTCAGAAATTTCACTTTCTTTATATGTTTTATTGACTTTACTATTGAATTTATGTATAATTTAACAGCAATGCTCAATTTGTATAAAAATGAAAAGAAGTGGAGGTGGCTCTTATGAAAAGAACATATCAACCGAGCAAAAGAAAACACCAGAAAACACATGGATTCAGAGCCAGAATGGCTACTGTTGGAGGACGTAAAGTTTTAGCACGTCGTCGTAGCAAAGGTAGAAAAGTGTTATCAGCATAAAAAGTCGCCTTCGGGCGATTTTTTTGATGTAGTATGTTATAACTTTTATAGAAAGGAAAGTGATGGTATGAAAAAAGAATTTCGAGTGAAAAAATCACAAGAATTTTCTGAAATTATGAACTATAAAAAATTCTTTGCTTGTCCTTCCTTTTCTATCTATGTTAAACCAAGAAAAGAAGATCACGCAAGAGTAGGACTTTCTGTTGGAAAGCGTATGGGAAATGCTGTTGTACGTAATAAAATAAAACGTCAGGTGCGTGAAATGGTACATGATATTTATACATTTGATGAGAATTTTGATACGATTATACTTGTTCGTCCGAAATATCATGAAGAAAGTTACCAAAACAACAAAAAACTCTTGGAAAGATTGGTTAAAAAAGTTAAAATATAAAGGTAGACAAAAATAGTGAGGAGAATAACAGATGAAAAGTATTCTAAAAGGTAAAAAGAAACTTCTCCTAGTAGCAATGTTGATGATGATTACGTTAACTGGGTGTAGTGTTCCCCGTGATCAAAAAGGTAGAACCTTTGTCGATAAGATTATTGCTATCAAAGAAGTACAAGTAGAAAAAGGAAAGGTCAATACAGATCACAATGAAGAAGTAGAAAAGCAATATAAGGATTTAAAGGATGATGATCTAATCACGATCCAGGGTACTTCCTTCGGTGAAATCATGGATGATGGTTGGTTTGATGGATTGATCGTTTATCCGATCGCTCAGTTGATCAACTGGGTCGCAAGCTTTAGTGATGGTGGTGTTGGTATCATCGTTACAACGTTATTGATTCAATTGTTGATCTTCCTGTTCTCAATCAAATCTCAGGTCGCAAGTCAGCGAATGCAGACACTACAGCCTGAAATGAACAGAATTCAAGCAAAATATGCGGGAAAAAATGATCAACGTAGTAAAATGATGTTAGCACAAGAAACACAGGAATTATATAGTAAATATAAGATCAATCCATTTGGTACGATCATTATTACCTTTATACAGTTCCCAGTTATTCTTGGTATGTATCAGGCAACAATGCGTGCATATGGTGTTGTAACCGGTGACTTTATGGGAATATCTCTAGTAGATACACCAATCGAAGGATTTACAGGCGGACATGTTGCGCCAATCGTAATCTTTATATTGATGGTATTGTTCCAGTTGATTTCCTTTAAGCTTCCACAATGGCTACAAGCTCGTAGAAAGAAAAAGAGTCATGTGAAAGAAAAGAAATACGCAGAACCAAAGAATCAGCCAAAGGGTATGATGGGTTCTATGAATATGATGATGTACATGAGTACAGGTATGATTGCGATTTTTGCGATTAACTGGCCATTGGGTATGTCATTCTATTGGTTGGTAAACTCTCTTGCCAGAGTAATCCAGAATATTGTTATTCACAAATTCTTCATTAAAGACTAGGAGGTTTCTTATGAAAACATATACCAGTAAAAATCTGGAGGAACTGTTGAAAGAAGCCGCTGCTGATAAAGGTGTGAATGTAGAAGATCTAACCTATACGGTCCTAGAGGAAACAAGTGGTTTCCTTGGACTTGGAAGCAAAGTCACAGCTAGTGTGTATTGTGATCAAGATATCAAAGAATTCATGAAAGAATACATGATGACTTATTTCGATGGTATCAACATGCCTGCTACAGTAGAGGTTGAGGAAGAAGATGGTTTCTTCCATGTAAATATCGATGCAGAAAATAATGCAATTTTGATAGGTAAAAATGGACAAACATTGCAATCTATGAATAATGTGTTAAAATCTGCTGCTTCCAGTGAGTTTAAGCGCCGTATCGGTGTTCTGATTGACATCAATGGATATAAAGAAGAGAAGTATCAAAAGGTAACTTCTTTGGCTATCAGGGTTGCAAAAACAGTACAGCGAACAAAAACTGATGCTGTCCTTGATCCAATGCCTGCTGATGAAAGAAAAGCAATTCATAATTGTCTAACCAATATGAAGCATATTTCAACAGTAAGCGAAGGAGAAGGAAATCAAAGAAGATTAAAAATCTGTTATAGCGCAGATAAAAATTAAAACAATAAGAGGAACTCTAATGAAAAAAGGTTCCTCTTTTTATATGAAATTGAAATTATTTTTACTGGTTAATTTCATATTTGTTAGATTTCTGATATACTGTACCTATACATGTAAGGAGTGAGCGATTGTGTTGAACCTAAAAGAAATAGAATTTCAAATGAATAGGTATAAAGATGACAAAGATCTAGTGCATTTAGCGCAGTATGCCCAACTTCTCTTAGATGAATCTTTAAAACAAAATAATAAATATTATCAAGTCATCGCAAATTACCATATTGCGAGCGGTCATTATCAAAAAGGTGAATTTAATGAAGCATTAAAAATCGTATTAAATACATTACAATTATGTAAATTTATCGATCACCCTTTCTATGAAATGGTATTAAATAATCTTGCCGGTGTTTTATATGGATCTTTCAGCGATGAGATTACTTCAATAGAATATACATTAAAGGCCTATTACATTGCATTAAATCATCCTGAATTAGATTATATATACATCATTGAAAATAACTTAGGAGTTTTATTCTTTAACTTAAATATATATGAAATCGCATATGATTATTTTTTGAAAAGTATTGAACGAAGAAACATCAACGATTATGAAGATATGAGAGAAAGAGATGGTTTTAATATCATAAATATCGTTGGTTGTTGTATGAAAATGAAACATATAAAAGAATATAAAAAATGGATACCTTATTTAGATTATTACTTAGAAAAATATGATAATCAGACGGTAAAAGATGATTATTTGTTATATCAGATCTATCAATCCTTTTATGAACATAATGAATCAGAAATTTATGAGAAAGTTTTGATTTTATTAGATAATGTAAATAAAAATGCAGATAAACTTCATACGCTAAAGAATCTGAATGATGTATTTAAAATCTGTATTGAAATAGAAAATAAGACTTTATGTGAAAATGTTTATCATAAAATGCAAGAAATTATAAAGGAGTATCCAGACTATAAATATATTTCCAGATTAAATGATTATTTGATACAAATGAGCATTACATTTCAAGATGATAGAGTTCTTTATCAAGCATTGTATGACTATTATGTTGATAAGAAAAAAGAAGATGAACGATGGCGCCAAAATTTACGAAAAAGTTTGATTACAAAAATAGAATTAGAAGAAACACTTTATCAACAAAAGGAAATCGTAAAGAAAAATGAAGAGCTTATGAAAAATAATGAGATTGAAGATTTCACAAAGGTATTGAATAAAACGGCTTTTAAAAAGCATGTGGAAGAAGAATTAAAGTATTTTAAAGATGATCAATATATGGCTATGTTTGTAATAGATTTAGATAAATTTAAATCCATCAATGATAATTATGGGCATTTGTCCGGTGATCAATTATTATTAGATGTGGTGGATATCTTAAAATTAGAAACAAGAGAGATTGACTATATTGGAAGAATCGGTGGAGATGAGTTTTGTATCTTTATGAAAAATATTCTTTCTTTGCCTTATATAGAAGAAAAAGCACTTATGTTATTAAAGAGTATACAAGCAATAAAAATTAACAATATTGGAATTGATATGACAGTCAGTATCGGTATTCAGGTAATTTCTAAGGCATGGGATTACAATAAGCTGTTCAAAGAGGCTGATCGCCTTATGTATTGTTCAAAAACTGCCGGAGGAAATCGATATACAATGAAAGTAGATGAAAGCATTGACTAATTTAATCAATGCTTTTCTTGTGTGACTGATATAGAATACAACTAGGTGGTAAAAGTATCCTTGAGAGGATAATAAACATACACTGTACATTAAAGGCTGAAAAAAGGATGAAAACGGTGTTGTCATTCTTATCCAGTAGCTTCTATAGATTTTGGGCGAACTGAAAATCGAGCAGAAAACAATCTTTAAAAAGCCAGTCCAAAGTATCTTTGATATTGTGAAATATCCATTGTCAACATCAACTGAAGTGCGATATAATAGTCACTACAATTAGGTTCTGTTAATATAGTGGTTTCTATAGCCTAGTGATACAACAATAGTCAGAAATTCTTCACAATGAATTTAACTGGCTTTTTTTACTAGGATTTTGTATTGTTTTTTTACATTCCTATGATCTTTTCCAATATTTGTGATATTTCAAGTAAATTATCATGATTGAATTTGCTTTCATGATCCTCTTGCTTTGTGATGATACCATTAAACTCAGCAACATCATTTTTATATTGAAAATAAGTCTCATATTCATCAGTTCCCAAACGATTTCTTATTAATGTAACATTAATTTTCTTGATATCAATGGTGATGGTATCACTTATAACTTCATCATCGAAATTTTTATTATCTGAATTTATATTTAAAAGTACTTGAGTATGATTATTTAAAAGCATATGAATCTGATAATAGGGTTGTTTGAAAAAACCTTGATGTTTACTGACTTGCCCAATATCGATGTCATAAAGTCCAAGCTTATAAGTTTCACATAATGTTTCTACAGTAAGATTACTTCTAGATGTTTTTTCAAACATGATGGAAAATATAATTGAAATTCCAATTAGTATAATAATGATCATTACGAAAAAAGCCTTTAGTATCTTTCTGATTCGATCATAATTGCCCATTAATACCATATCTCCTCCATCATATAATCTTGTGAAAAGTAATGAAACGAAAATATTAACCTAACACTCTTGATGATATCAATCTTATTTTATTTCTCAATTCTATTTTTTCTTTTTAAACGATGTTAAAACGATTATATAGTAAGCATAACAGAATAAAGTAGGAGAGAAAAGGTAGAAATAAAAAATTTATCATCTTTCTTATTTATATAATAGATATAAATAACGATAATTTCAGCCATTTTTTTAACTGTAATGTATTTTTGATTTTATCAACTTAGCTTGTATGAGATATTAAGGATACATAATAAAAAAATAATGAATACTTATGAAAAAAGTGTTTTTCTCAATGCATTTCTTGTAGTTTTATGGTATCATGTACTAGCTATTGAGGTGATGAAAATGAAATTGATCGTTGGATTAGGTAATCCAGGTAAGGAATATGAAAATACAAGACATAATTCCGGCTTTTGTGTCATGGACGAGCTGGCTAAGGAATGTCAAGTTCAAATAGAACAAAAAAAATTCAAATCATTGATTGCGACTACTAGAATTCATGGTGAACAAGTCATGTTAATGAAACCACAGACATATATGAATAATAGCGGGGAAGCTGTCATTGAGGCTGTTAAATTTTATCATATCGATTTAGAAGATATCCTTGTTATTTATGATGATATGGATATGCCGATCGGTAAGATCCGTTTACGTGAAAAAGGAAGTGCAGGTGGACAGAATGGTGTAAAAAGCATCATTGCACATT
Source organism: Hoskinsella mucinilytica (assembly GCF_045223415.1). Lineage (NCBI taxonomy): Bacteria > Bacillati > Bacillota > Erysipelotrichia > Erysipelotrichales > Erysipelotrichaceae > Hoskinsella > Hoskinsella mucinilytica. Next base: position 33,282 of record NZ_JBEQZJ010000034.1, read on the forward strand.
TACATACTCAGGATTTCAAACGAATTCGTGTAGGAATCGGAAAAGATTCACGAGTACCTGTTGTTGATTGGGTGTTGGGAAAGATACGAAAAGAGGAATTAGAAGATTATCATCAAGCAGTATGCATGGCAAAAGATGCAGCAATTTATTCTATTTCTCATAGCTTTGTGGATACCATGAGCCGTTTTAATAAGAAATAGGTGATGTCATGAATATCTTATTGAATGAACTAAAACAAAATGAAGCAGTACAAAGTATCTTACATAAACAGAGTAATCTAGGAAACCTATCTTTAAGCGAAGAAGCATTACTACTTGCGACAGCATTTTGTGAAGAACCTAAATCTATTTATGTCATTAAGAATAATACCTATACAGCACAAAAGCTCTATGAGCGCCTGAATGCCTTAATAGAGGACGATGTGCTGCTTTTCGTTATGGAAGACTCCTTGCGTGTAGAAGCAATCGCAGCGTCACCGGAAAGTAAAGCAAATCAAATGGAAGTAATGGCAAAGATGATGGAACAAACACCAAGGATCGTTGTGATGAATACGGCAGCTGCTATTCGTTATGTACCTTCGCCTGAAAGGTTTCAACAGCATTTTATCTCGTTAAAAACAGATCAAGAAATTGAATATGATTCTTTAAAACACTTATTATTTGAAGCAGGATATACACATGTCAATCGTGTAGATCAGCCGCTTTGTTATGCAGCAAGAGGTGGTATCATCGATGTATATTCTATGAATTATGAACATCCGATCCGAATTGAATTTTTTGATAACCTCATAGATAGTATTCGTTTTTTTGATATCTCTACACAAAGAACGATCGAAGTAATCAAAGAAGCACATATCGTTCCGGCAAGTGATCTTTTGTTTAGTGATGATGAGATTGCGATGATTTGTGAACGTGTGAATGATGAAATAAAAAAACAGGAACTACAGCTACATGAAAGCTATCGTAGCATTTTGAAAGAGCGAGTAAATGAAGATCTAGATGCAATTGCAAATCGTATCCCAGAAAGTCGATTATATCGTTACTATGCTTATTTAGATGAACATGCGACTATTTTTGATTATATGAAAAAAGCTTGGATCATCGTTTCCAGTAAGGAAGAGGTAAAAGAAGCCAATAAACATATTTTAGAAGAAAATGTAGCTTATTTACAAGAATTATTTCAAGAAGGGCAATCATTATATAAATTTCAAGTATTTGAAGATTTAAACAAACAGCTCGGTAAACATCAAACCATTGAATTTGGTCTGTTTCAAGACTATAAAAAACCTGTATCTTCTCAAATCATGACAATGGCTTTAGGTGATATCAACTTAGAACGTACAATGAAGGAAATAATCACGGAATCCAGAAGACGTAAGGTTTTATTATGTTTAGATGAAAAAGAAATACCTCAAGTCGAAAAAATTCTGAAGGAAGAAAATATAGAATATCATCATGTATCAGATTCTGATAGCTTAGAAGAAGGCATTTCTATCTTGAAAAAGAAATTGGTAGAAGGCTTTACTTGTTTAAAAGAGAATATCAATGTTTATACCAGCAAAGAACTATTTCATACCATAAAAAAAGCTAGCCGTTATAGCAATAAATTTAAAGAAGCAGAAGTATTACATGGCTATCAAGAATTAAATCCGGGTGATTATGTAGTCCATAACCAACATGGTATTGGCCGTTATATGGGAATCATTAACAAAGAAATGGATGGAATTCATAAGGATTTTTTACATATTGTTTATAAAGGTGATGCTGAATTATTGGTTCCTTTAGAACAATTCCAATTGATTCGTAAATTTGTATCAAAAGAAGGAGCTTCTCCTAAATTAAATAAGCTAGGAAGTAATGATTGGGAGAAGACGAAGAAAAAGGTTAGTGAAAAAATCGCTGAATTGGCAGATCGTTTGATTCATCTATATGCCAATCGTGATGAAAATATTGGATTTGCATTTAGTAAGGATACTCCTATGCAAGAACAATTTGAACAGGATTTCCCATATGAATTAACAACAGACCAGTATAAGGCAGTGAAAGAAATCAAACGAGATATGGAAAGTCCTAAACCAATGGATCGTTTGTTATGTGGTGATGTTGGATTTGGGAAAACCGAAGTAGCAGCTCGTGCAGCATTTAAAGCGGTAATAGACAATAAACAGGTGGCGTTCCTTTGTCCTACTACCATTCTTTCTTTACAACATTATAAGACGTTTGTAAAACGATTTGAAAATTTCCCGGTTACGATTGCTGTGATCAATCGATTCATTACGACTGCAGATCAAAGAAAAATATTAGAAGGTCTTAAAGATGGTACCATTGATATTTTGATCGGAACACATCGATTATTAAGCAAGGATGTTGTATATCAGGATCTTGGATTATTGGTCATCGATGAGGAACAGCGTTTTGGTGTTGAGCATAAAGAAAAAATCAAGGAATTAAAGAATAGTGTTGATGTTTTAAGCCTAAGTGCAACACCGATACCAAGAACATTACAAATGTCTTTGATTGGCATTCGTTCATTATCACAGCTTGATACACCACCATTAAATCGTATGCCTGTACAAACTTATGTGATAGAGAAAAACTTTTCTATGATCAAAGAAATCATCCAGCGTGAGCTTGCAAGAAATGGACAAGTATTTTATTTATATAACAATGTTAAAGAAATCTATAATGTCGCATCTAAATTGAAACAGGCATTACCGGATATTGAAATCGGTGTAGCCCATGGAAAAATGGATCGTGAAGATATTGAAGATGTAATGATGCAATTTACTGATAATCAATATCAGGTCTTGGTATGTACTACCATCATTGAAACGGGAATAGACATTCCTAATGCCAATACCATTTTGATCGAGGATGCAGACCATTTCGGATTGAGTCAGCTATATCAGATCAAAGGACGAGTTGGTAGAAGTGATCGACTTGCTTATGCTTATCTTATGTATTCTCCGGATAAGCAACTTAGTGAAGTGGCTATGAAGCGTTTGAAGTCTATTAAGGAATTTACTCAACTTGGTAGTGGCTATAAAATCGCAATGAGGGATTTAACGATTCGAGGTGCCGGTGATATGTTGGGACCTCAACAAGCAGGTTTTATTGATACTGTCGGAATTGATATGTATATAGAAATGCTGAATAGTGCAATCATGGAGCGAAAAGGTATCAAAAAAGAAGAAAAACCTGTTATGAAAAAAGCGAATATCAAAGTAGATGCATATATCCCACAAGATTTTGCGACAGAAGATTATGAAAAAATCACTTTATATCAGAGAATGGATGCCATTACATCTAAAAAAGAACTTTTAGATATGCAAGATGAGATAAAGGATAATTATGGTAAACTACCAAAGGCAGTACAGCTCTTATTTGAAAAGAAACGATTGGATATCTTATTGAATGAGCCTCATGTAGAAAATATCATAGAGGAACCTAAATTTGTTAATGTAACCTTTACCAGTGCATGGTCTACAAGAATCGACGGTGTCAAATTATTTGAAATGATGACGACCATATCCAAAGACACTAAAATTCGTTATGTTAATAGTAAAATATCTATGAAATTACCAAAAAGCAGAGATTGGCTTTATAAAATGGTTGAAATATTAGAAAGAACAGAACATTTGTCTTTCACATAGTATACAAAAACATCTATATTCAATTATGGATGTTTTTTTACATATCAATTTTATTGTAAAAAAAGATGAGCATTCACTTAACGTGATTACTCATCTTCTAATAGATCCATCGCTTCATGAGAAGTAACCTCCATGATTTGATGATAAAATTCTTTCTGTTTTCTCTGATTTCGTTCTAATATTTGATCGATCTTTCCATCAATTAAAAACAATAAACGTTTGGAATAACTGGCAATCATAGCATCATGAGTAACCATTAAAATAGTAACTTCATCTTCTTGATTTAGCTTTTTTAACAATGTTAAGATCTCATGTGAATTTTTTGAATCCAAATTACCGGTAGGTTCATCCGCTACGATCAGCTTAGGCTTTGTAATTAAGGCTCTTGCTATCGCTACACGCTGACATTGACCACCGGAGCATTCTGTTGGATATTTATCCAATAATGCTTTGATACCGACCTTTTCTGATATTTCTATAACTCTTTTCTCTATCACCTCATCAGATAGTTTCTTAGATATCGTAAGCGGTAAGGCGATATTTTCAAATACGGTCAAATTATCTAATAGGTTGAATTTTTGAAAGATAAACCCAAGATATTGATGACGAAAATCACCAATTTCTATTTCTCCCATTTTACGAATATTTTTATCTTCAATCAATACTTTTCCTTTAGTTGGAGGATCTATGGTAGAGATCGCATTTAATAATGTTGTTTTCCCAGAACCAGATGGCCCCATGATACAAACAAAATCTCCCTTGTAAATGGTTAGGTTAACCGAATCTAATGCAATCGTAGGGGGTACTGTATTTAATACCTCTGCTATTTTACTTTGAAAAACATCAGCCATAGGATTTGCTGAAATGTTACTTTTTTCATAATGACTACCATAAACTTTTGTTATATTGATTGCTTCAATGATTTTTTCTTCCATATTATTTTTCCTCCTTTGATGATCCTAAAACAATATCACAATAAGATTTTCTGGTAATCCAACCGAAAATCATTAATATGATGATATAGCTACATACAATAAATGAACAAAGCCAGATACTAACAGATTCAGCAATTATAAACTTAATACATATCAAAAGACAATAAGGTAATGTCGCAATTATGATCATGGTAAAGAATAATGTCAATTGTTTTAAAAGTATTTTTTTCAAATCTTTTTTCAAAAAACCAAGCAACTGCAAATGATAAAATTCATTGATCTGTTTTTTAGCCTCCAAGATAAGTTTGTAATAAATGCTAATACTCATCATGAATAAGAGAAGTAAATATCCGATACATAAAATAGACTGAATATAAGGATCAATTGTTAATGTAATTAGAAAACAACTCATAAAAAGTAATGTTCCAAATAGCATCAAGATATAAAAACCGGTATTTTTTAATATAGAATAGATACCACCTGAAATCATGATGGTTTCAGGTATAAGATTGCGATGAATATTTTTCATTCCTTCAATACGTTGTGGTATTGCATAACGAAGAATGCCCTGTAACCCAAAAATACCAAATACACATCCTAGCATACATAAGGAGGACACAGCCGGTACAATAAGAATAAAAATAAGGCCTAAAATAAAAAAGATAATATAGGCTTTTTCTGATAATTTGATCATTCTTGAATCACCGAGGGTCATACGATGACTATCATCTAGTAAATCTTTTAATTCAGTACGATAGGCATATCCAACTGTGGACATGACCATAAAAATAAATTCAAACAATAGAATTGCCAACCAAGTTAACGTTCCTGTAAAGGTAATATTAAAAATAGGAATAGAAATGGATATCAATTGTGAAATGAATAAATTAATGATTGGATTCAATATTAATCCAAGAATGCCACCAAGACAAGTAGAAATCAAAAGTAGGATAAGATTTTGAATGAATAGATATTTTGCTAAAGCAACGATATTCATCCCAATAGATAAATAAATACAAAGCTCTTTAGCTTTTGCTTTTTGAAAATAGGTATTAGATAAGAAACAATTAAAAGCACAGATCAACGCAATGGCACATGTAAATATCAACATGATAAGATCTGTAGTGCTACCTTCACTTAAATTGATGGTGTTTGATGTTGAAGTTGCACTTTGTAGATTAACGAATAAATATAATAACCCAATCGATAAGGTTAATGTCATAATAAAGGATAACGATTCCTTTTTATTACGGTGTAACATTGTAATTGCTCGTTTCATCGTTCGCATAGTTCATTGACCACCTTTCTTTCTAGTTCGATTACATCTTTTGATAATACATTCATTTCTGGTCTCTTATATTTGATCATAAAGAATTAAGATCATATCAGCACTGGCTAGATGCTAAAATCGAGAAAGAAAAAATGGAAAAAGAAACCAGAAGGTGAATGGCGCTAATTAGCGACAAAATCATTATAGCATTGTTATGATCTTACTGCAATAGAAAATGATATCGCTATCATAAACAATTGTATATCGTATAAGCAACGATTCATTTCCATCCTATATACTAGACTCATCCACCTATTTCGTTTATTATATAAACAAGGAGATGTCTAAAATGAGTGAAATAGGTAAACATATTCTTCATTATAGAAAAAAAGAAAAATATTCTCAACAAGATCTTGCGGATCGAATATGTATGACAAGACAAACCATAAGTAGTTGGGAAAGAGGTATCAATGAACCTGATATTGATAGTATAAAAACGTTAGCGGAAATTTTTCACATCGAGGTTGAAGACTTGATCAATGGGACTCGTTATGATAAAAAAAGAGCGAAGCTTAACCATATTATGAAAGGATATCTCGTAGGGTTCATCATTAGCATTGTATTTATGATTACCATTTTGCAAAATGGGATAGATGCCTCATGTATATTTCCTATCGTAATGCAAAGTTTTCTTTGTGGTATGCTCATCATTATATTTCGCACTGCAATCGTAAATGATGATTTCAGTATGATTTCCGGTTTTGATGATAGCATTGATTATGATTTAAATGGTGTAGTAGATATGCTAGTATTCATACAAATTTCTTTTGTATCTTGTTATCTTTTGTTAACAGTTCTGTCTTATCTTCTTGTCTTTGTTAATCATTACTTATTCATGCCATACTTAAGTTTGATTATTTTTATCATTTATTTCATCACTACTCTGTTTTTATCAAATGTAAGATATCGAAATCAAATTTTTAGACATGAAATTGATCGACAGCATGCGAAAAAAGCAATGCCTTCTATGATATTATTAATTTGTAATATTACAATATGTATCATGATTACTTTGATAAGCTTTTCTATCCATCAAATCAAAAATAATACCTTAGAAGCAACCTTACTTGGAGGATTAGCAATCTTGAGTGTTATGTTAGATATTTTATTTCTTTTTTACTCAGATCATATCATAAAAAAAGACAAATCACCTATAGAAACGATATATATAGGTCTTACTCTTTTTCATATCATTGTATGGTATGAAATGATTATGCTGTTTTAAAGCCATGGAGGTGACTATATGGATGAATTATTCTTTTATAATGTTTATGCTATCGTACAAGAAATACCAATTGGCTGTGTCGCAAGTTATCAAATGATAGCTACCTTGGCAGGTAGACCTAGAAATAGTCGTTTGGTAGGAAAAGCGTTAAGAAATGCTCATTTGTTTGGAAATTATCCATGTCATCGTGTTGTTCATGCTGATGGAAGTTTAGTAAACGGCTGGGAAGAACAACGAAGTTTATTAGAATCTGAAGATGTAGTTTTTTTGACAAATGGTAAAGTAGATATGAAATCCTGTTTATGGAAAACAACATCATTTTGATTGATCATTACCTAAAAAGGTATGAAAAAACCAGACACAATTGAGGTCTGGTTTTTTCTGCCCGTTTACTTAATTTCTTGATCAAGCCCAGTAAAATGTTCTGATTCAAAAAACTGTGTCAATGTGATATCTAATCCATCACAGATTTTTTTGATTGTGGAAACTGTTGGGTTCTTACTTCTACCAGAAGTAATGTTACTCAATGTTGACTGAGTCATTCCACACATGTTACTTAGCTTGTTTAATGAAATTTTGCGTTCCTCACACAATTCGTGGATTCTGTCGCAACAAGCATCTCCCGTTGTCTTTATCATATTTATCACTCCTATTTCTTATGACATATTTATTCTACTTTTTTTATTTATTAAAGGTTACTTTAATATAGTTAATATTACATATATAAGATAACTTTTTCTAAAACATGCGACTAAAAGCGCAAAATAATTCATTTGTATATTAAAAAAACACATGAGCATACTATCAATACGTGAGTGAAGGAGTGTCATGGAAATGAAAGCTACAGGTATAGTAAGAAGACTGGATGATCTGGGACGACTGGTGATTCCCAAGGAAATAAGAAAACAATATCGCTTAAAGGAAGGAGATTCTATTGAATTTTTCATAGATAATGATCGCATTGTAATACAGAAATTTGATGTCATGTCCAAGCATATGGAAGAAATTGATATTATGTGTGATACACTACATGCAATGTATCAAAATACCGTGATGTTTATCCAAGAAGATTGGCTACATAAAAAAAATATCCATTTGAGAGATTCTTTTTTAGAAGAATGCCATATTCATAGAAAAAAGATTTTTGAGGAATCTAAAGTTTATGAGGGTGATTTGAAAGGATATCAAGGAATGATCTATCCAATCAATGCTTATGGTGATTGGTATGGAGCTTTTGTCGTATTGTTTGATAAAAAAGAACTGACTTTAGAGGAAACTTATGCTTTAGAAGCATTTGTACAACTTTTATCTCGCCAACAGCAACAATAAATGATAAACTATTGGAGTAGAGGTGAGAAGATGCGTCTAGATAAATATTTAAAAACTGCTCGTATTCTAAAAAGAAGAACTGTTTCAAAAGAATTGGCAGATAATGAGCGTGTTTATGTGAATGGAAAGATTGCAAAACCAAGTACAGATGTAAAACCACAGGATACGATCAAGGTAATATTCGGATACCGAGAGTTGACCATACGAGTTTTATCTACTCCAAAACAGGTAAATAAAAATGATGCTGCATTAATGTTTGAGATACTGGAAGAAAAATTAATCAAAAAAGAAGACAATGTACTTTAAATGCTTCCATAAATGAAACCATGAGGACTCTAAACCATGGTTTTTTTTCATATCAGATATATATTTATTTTTTTAAATAAGAATATTCCTCTTGTGAAGTTACATGGTATAATATAGAACATGAAGGAGGCATCATTTTGAATAAGAAAAATAATTTATTATTGCGTTTAATCACTATTGTTTGTTCATGCATCATATGTATAGTAATCGTCTCTATTCTACGTGTTCATTTTCAAAATATCTATCAAACACAATATGAACAAGGAAAAACCGCAAATGTTGAAGTGATAAAGGAAGTAAAAACACAGTTATCTAATGCAGAAGAAAAAATTGATATATCATCCATTACGATACCAAAAGAAGGAGATGCATATGCAACCATCTCTGTTGATCGTGTGAATTTTAAAAAGCCGTTGTATTATGGCGACAATGATGTAATTCTGAATCTTGGTATTGGACATTATATGGGAAGTGGATTACCCGGTCAAGGGAAACCAATTCTATTAGCGGGTCATAATGGTACAGAATTTTATCAATTACAAAATATGAAAAAAGATGATATCGTTAACATTAAAACCGAATGGGGAACCTATACTTATAAAATATATGATATTGAAATTATGGCAGCAACAGATTTTGATGCTAATGTTTTGGATGATAATTCAGAATATCTTATTATGTACAGCTGTTATCCATTTGATGTAGCAGATACTCCTGATCGTTATTTTGTCTACGCTTCTTATGTATCTGGACCTTTACTAAAAGGGGGGAATGTAAGATGAAGTTACAATTTCACAATGTAATTAAAAATATATTGTATATTATTTTATTTAGTAGCATATTACTAGCTATCACAACATGGATACCATCACTTTATCAATCAGCCGGTAGAAATAATGATATCATTTTACAAGAGATTCAAAAGAACTATCAAGTAATAGCTGAAGAATTAAAATTAGATAAGGATAGTTTTCAAGATGTTGTTACATTGGATAATATCAAGCAAAACACTTCTTCACTGGATATTCAAAAGCAAGCTGTAAAAGTAATTAGTGATAAAGCAAAGGATAGTAGCTATGACATCAAAGATACTATGATAGAAAAGTTAGCTATTGAAATGCAACAAATCTATGATCATCTTATGTTTCAGGTTGATACAACAGAAACATTACAACAAGTAAGAATCTATTCATTGGGCACTATCATCCTAAGTGAAGCCTTGATTCTTATCATCGATAAAATAAAAAAGAAGAAAAACAGTTAGAATTGTTCTATCTGTTTTTTTTCAGCCATATGATGTAGAGAAAAAGGAGGTTATCAATAATGGAAGATACAACAAACAACCCTTTGCGTTTTGAAACCAATCCTTATCATAATGTTGTGATTAAGGATCGTAAAATACTGGAAATTACAGGAGTAAAACAGATTGACAGCTTTGATGCCAGTGAATTTCTGTTGGAAACAGCACAAGGATGGATGGTGATCAGCGGAAAAGATTTGACGCTGGGTAAGCTAGATACAGAAAGAGGGGATGTCATCATACGAGGTTTAATTGAATCCCTATCGTATGTAAGTAACAAAAAAGGCAAAAATTCAGATTCAATGATAAGTAAAATCTTTAAGTAATGCTTCTTGCCACACAGGTTCAATCTATTCTTTATCATTTCCTGCTTGGTTGGATATTTGCCTTTGGTTTCAGTATGCTGGTTTCTTTCAAAAAAGCATTTCGTTTTGGCTTTTTAAAAGCAGCAATGGAATTTTTGTATCCTATCATATTTTCAGCAGGAATGTTTTATGGATTGTTCTATATCAATGGTGGAATTACCAATTTATACCTTATTTTGGTATTTCTTTTAGGTATTATGATTTATTATCGCTTTTATCTAGCTGTCTTTCTTCAATTTTTTACAGGAATCAAAAAATTATTCCGGCCTTTTTGTCGTAAACTTCTTCTTGTAAAATCAAAAATCCTTGGTATAATTAGATTACCAGCGAAAGCGTTTATCAAAAGGAGGAGAAAGAATGCCAGAAAAAAACGTAACAAGCAAACCAAAAAAGAAGAAACACCCAATTCGGACATTCTTTAGTTTAGCAGCAATCATTGCCTCCTGTTTTCTAATTTATCTTGCAGCTGAAGATTTTATAACTACGATGAATCTTCGAAATGAAATATCTGAATCTCAGGCGTCAATATCCACGCTGCAGACAGAAGAAGGTAAGCTGACTGATGAAATAGAGAAGCTAAATGATCCTACCTATGTTCAACGATATGCAAGAGGTAAGTATATGGTTAGCAAACCTGGTGAACAGGTTTTCAAGTTACCAAGCAAAGATGCAGCAGCATCCGATAAAGAAGATTAGAGGTCATACATAAAGGTATGATCTTTTTTTCTGTTTTATAATTTAAAAATTGAAAAAATTTGTCCCATTCATGATTTAAATTTGCGTTTTTATCGTATATTTATTTATCACTTTATTTATGTTTAATTTATTATCAAGAGTTACTATTTAGATTTTGTGTTATACATTTGATAAAATTTTATGAAATATTTTAATCATATAACCTTATGGTGATATAAGCTTGTGACAGCAATAAAATAACCATCCCAAGGATCAAAATGAAAGGAAATTTGAAGAATTTGGCCAAAAAATATAAT